>NZ_DASZBA010000208.1:0-90845 GCF_035944575.1 Noviherbaspirillum sp. | reverse complement strand
ACGCGACCCCGGCAGCCTTGCCCGGGCAAGGAAAGAGTTCGGAAGCGACGTCCTGGTTGTTGGAAGCGATGCCGGCAAGGTAAGCGAGATCGCGTCCTTGGTTGAGCAGGTAAAGGAGCGGTTCGGCCGCATCGATGTATTGTTCGTGAATGCCGCGATCGCCAAACCCGCGCCATTCGAATTCGTCACCGAGGCGCAGTTCGACGAAACGGTCGGCATCAATCTCAAGGGTGTTTTCTTCACGATCCAGAAGGCGCTGCCTCTTTTCAGCAATGGCGGTTCCATCATCGTGACTACCTCCATCGCCAACCAGATGGGTTCGCCAAACTTCAGTGTCTACAGCGCGAGCAAGGCGGCACTGCGCTCGCTGGTGCAGACCTTGGGGCTGGAGCTTATCGGAAAGGGCATCCGCATCAATGCCATCAGTCCGGGGCCGATCTCCACGCCGATGTTCGATCGTTTCGGGCTTCCGGACGAAATGGTCCAGGGCATCAAGGGGGAAATCGAACGGAAATCCCCGATCAAGAGATTCGGTACCCCTGCCGAGGTCGCCAAGGCGGCGCTATTCCTGGCCACGGATGAATCGTCGTACATCGTCGGCGATGAACTCGTGATCGATGGCGGCATGAGCTTGCTGTAAGAAGGCTGGTTTAGTCATCATGAGCGAATTGATTGGACAGGCGATCCATACCGCATTGTGGGAGGAGGATGCCCAACCCTCGAACCCCTACGCCGCGGATGTATGTTATTGCCGAGGCTACGATGTGTATGGTGATGTGCTCGGAAAGGCCAGTTATCTCGAATATTTCTATTTACTGTTCAAAGGCGAACGTCCTGATAAAGAGGCGCTAGCGCTCTTGAATGCTCTGGCTGTGGCATTGGCGAATCCAGGGCCACGCGATCCTTCCGTGCACGCCGCGATGGCAGCGGGTGTCGGAGGGTCGACAGCGGCATCTGCTCTGATGGCCGCATTAGCCGCAGGGGCGGGCTCCTTCGGCGGCGGACGGGAGGTATTTCTGGCTCTTGAAGCATGGCGTGAACGAGGAAATGACCTTCAGGCGTGGATTGCCGGCCTGAGTAATCCAGCGCAACCGACGCGCATGCAGGTCTGGCCCCATCCGGAGCACCCGCCGGGATTCGAGCCATATGGACATGAATGCGCAAGACCGGTAATTCAAACGCTCACGACGCTTTCAAACATCTCACCCGACGGTCACGCATCATGGCTGCTCCGCGAGCGGCCAGCGCTTGAGCGGTCCGCCGGCCGACCACTGGCGATGACCGGCGCGGCGGCGGCGGCTTTTATGGATTTGCGCTTTTCGGCTGAAGAAGGCGAAATGTTGACCTTGCTTCTACGTCTGCCGGGTGCGGCCGCGCATGCGCTGGAGCAGGGCAGGCAAGGCTTCCGTAATTTTCCATTTTTTTCTCTGGATATCGAGAATGATCCAAAGGGCGGAAAGGCGAAGGACGTGGCGTGAATAATAAACATCCGTTTCATGATTACGAAGGGTCATTGCGTACGAAAATGGGCGGTTGCTTTCCCGGTGAACGGGCCGTTTTTCGGGGACGTGATCTGCATACTGATCTGAAGGACCTGGATTGGGTTGAGTTATATACCCTGGGAATCACGGGAAGGCGATTCTCGCCGGCGCAAATCAAGCTGTTGCATGCGCTGTGGACCTACACCAGCTATCCGGATGCCAGACTTTGGAACAATCGCGTAGCTGCCTTGGCTGGCAGTGCCCGTAGTACAGGTGCGCTTGGGGTTGCTGCCGCCATCGCTGTTTCCGAGGCCTCTATATATGGGTGGCAACCGGAACTCGCAGCAGCCGATTTCCTTGTGCGTGCCCATGAATGCATCGCTGCAGGGCAGTCCTTGCAGGAGATTTTGACGCTCGAACTGGAGCGACAC
This sequence comes from Noviherbaspirillum sp., assembly GCF_035944575.1. GTDB lineage: Bacteria > Pseudomonadota > Gammaproteobacteria > Burkholderiales > Burkholderiaceae_D > Noviherbaspirillum. The sequence continues at coordinate 88,933 of NZ_DASZBA010000208.1, read as the reverse complement.
CGATATATTCTCGGATATGGCCGCCCGGTAGCCACGTCGCGAGTGGACGAACGGATTCCTGCCGTGCTTTCCCTTATGGAGCAGTTGAACCTGGAGCAAGGCCCGTATCTTCGACTGGCATTTGAAATCGAGCGGACATTGTTTCGAATGGGACGCAAGCTTCCGATCAACTATGCTGCCGTTATAGTCGCCATTCCTCTCGACATGGGCATGTCACCACGCGAGTGCTATCTTTTTGTGTTGCCCTCCTTTCAGGCTGGAATGCCTCCGTGCTATCTCGAGGCCACGGAGCGGCCTGAAGGCGCGACATTCGCAATGAAATGTTCACAAGTCCATTACTCGGGTCCGGCAAAACGCCGTTGGAGCGATTCGCAATGACAATAAGAGACTGAGCAAGGGAAAATAGATGAAGTTAAATTGGTCGTCCTGTGTTCTGTGTGGCGCCGCTTTGTTGTCTGCCATCGGCAGTGTGAAAGCGCAGCAAAGCGACGAAGAAGAACTGGCGCTCTCCTATGGAGACAAGGCATCCGTCAGCATAGCGACCGGAAGCCAGCAATCTTTGTCTCGGGCACCTGCTGTTGCATCGGTGATTACCGCACAGGACATCCAGGCTATGGGAGCGATAGATTTAAATCAGGTACTTGAAAGCGTACCTGGTCTGCATGTATCCATGTCCTCCCTTACATCGAGCCCGATCTTCAGTTTTCGTGGAATAAGCACCATATACAATCCCCAGGTATTGATGCTGGTGAACGGGCTCCCGATCACCAACGTGTTTGTCGGGAATCGGAGCCTGGCATGGGGCGGGATGCCGCTCGAGAATGTTGCCCGCATCGAAGTCATACGGGGTCCCGGTTCCGCCCTGTACGGCGCGGACGCGTTTTCAGGCGTCATCAACGTCATCACTAAAACGGCGAAAGAGATTAAAGGAACAGAATTCGGTTCTCGCATCGGTAGTTTCAAAACTCGTGATGCATGGCTTCAGCATGGAGGCAATCTCGGTCCGGTCGAGGCCGCGCTGTTTCTTCGTGTGGGGCATACCGATGGCCACGACGGTATTATTCGACAGGACGCGCAATCAGCGTTGGACCGTATTTTCGGTACTCGCGCCTCGCTTGCACCGGGTCCGATCAATGCCTCCCGAAATGCACTGGATGTAAGGACCGACCTGTCTTTGGACGCTTGGCGTTTCCGGCTGGGTTACCAAAAGAGGGAGGTCGGTATCGGCACCGGCTTGGCGGAAAGTCTTGCACCTGAAGATAAGATGCCTGAGTCCAGGCTGTACTTGGATCTTAACTATCAGAACAACAACTGGATGCCGAACTGGGATATCTCGGGCGTACTGGGGTTCTACGACATCAAGGAGAAGGCCGGCAATCCTCCGTTCACGCTCTTCCCGCGTGGTGCTTTTGGCGGTGTTTTTCCCAATGGAGTAATAGGAAATCCAGCACATTCGGAGCGCCATGCGCACATGAGCTTTTCGGCGTTCTACACCGGTTTCGAAAAGCATCGGATAAGGGCGGGCGCCGGATTGCGAGCCGAGGATTTGTATTCGGCTACGGAAACGAAAAATTACAACATCGTCACCGTACCCGGCGTCGGTCCTGTATTCACTCCTCTCCCGGGGCTGATCGACGTCACCGGCACACCGCTGGTGTACATGCAGCCGCACAAGCGCAATCTGGCATATGTCTTTGCCCAGGATGAATGGAGTTTGGCGAAGGACTGGACGCTGACGGCGGGTGTTCGTCACGATCGTTACTCCGATTTCGGCAGCACGACGAATCCGCGGCTCGCCCTGGTCTGGGATGCGGCCTATAACGTCGTCGTCAAGGCACTGCACGGCCGAGCCTTCCGCGCGCCGAGTTTCACCGAGCTTTACAGCATCAACAATCCGGTCACCATCGGCAATCCAAGGCTGAGGCCCGAGACGATCGCCACCAATGAGCTGGCGCTGTCGTGGCAGGCGGCTTCCAACCTGCAGACCAATCTGAGTCTGTTCAACTACCGGATGCGGGAGATCATCCGATTCGTTCCGAATGCCGATCCAACGACAGGTTCGACCGCGCAGAACAGCGGCAGCCAGTCCGGACACGGCTTTGAATTCGAGTCCACCTGGGATGCGACCCGCACGCTTCGCCTGACGGGAAGCTGGTCATACCAGCGGTCCACTGACGATGTCAGCGGTCAGGATGCCGGACTGGCACCGCACAAGCGCGTGTTCGTCCGCGCCGACTGGCGCTTTGCGCCGCTTTGGCAGTTCGGCACCACGGTCAACCATGTCGCCGACCGCAAGCGTCAACCCGGCGACCCGCGCCCGCCGATCGCGGACTACACGACAGTCGACCTGACCCTCAAACGTGAAAAGATCGCGGGCAACTGGGATTTCCGCGCAACCGTCCTCAACCTGTTCAACCGCGACGCCAGGGAACCCAGCCTCGCGCCAGGCAATATTCCTTTCGATCTTCCGCTTCCGGGCCGTGCTCTCTATGTTCAATTGCAGCACACTTTCTAGACGGTCCGTCGGCCTGTATCGCGGCATGGCCGCGCCGAACAGCACGTTCTTCCATTGTGCGGTATCAAAATGATACGCCGTCCGCAACTATCCGTCGCGCTGGTCCGGCTATGGCTCATTGCCTGTGCCTGGTCGGTGTCCATCGAGGCGAGCGCCGGCCCCGATCGTCCCCGCCAAGGCGGAGCGGACAAATCGCTTGCACCGCACGCAGCGTGGGACACGCCGCTGCTTCGACCGGTGCGTTATGAATCGGCGCTCATCAGTCTCGCCGATGCGACCGAGCCCAAGCGCGTGGATGCGTCGGCGACCGCTTCGATTGCGGTCGTCTACCCCGACCTCGGCGAGCCGTACCGCAGCGTATTCATTCAAATCATCGAAGGCATCGAAGACGCCGCCGGTGCGCCGGTTCGGCAGTATGCGGTCGGATCCAATACGGACCCGTCCGATCTGCGCGCGCAACTCAGGCGCAATGGCGTCAAGGTAGCAATCACGTTGGGGCGCCAGGGTTTGAAGGCGATGTCGGGACTGGATAAGGATATCGCGGTCGTGGCGGGCGGTGTACTGTCGGTACCCGAAGCGGAAAGCAGAAACCTGCTTGCGGTAAGCCTGACGCCCGATCCCGCCTTGTTGTTTTCGCGCCTCAAAAATTTGTTGCCGGGTATGCGGCGCGTGATAGTTATATACAATCCTCAGCAGAACGAATGGCTTATCCGGCTGGCACGTGAGGCAGCCAGGGTACACGGCCTGGAGCTGGTGACCTATGAAGCGCGCGATTTGTCGTCGGCGGCAAGGACTTATGAAGCTGCCTTTGCCACCATTGACGGCAAGCGCGACGCGATCTGGCTTCCGCAGGACAGCACGACGGTAGATGAAAGCGCAGTGCTACCGATGATTCTGAAGGAGTCATGGAACCGTAACGTGCCGGTGTTTTCCAGCAGCTTTATACATGTCAAGAAGGGCGTTCTTTTCGCGCTATATCCAAACAATGTCGAAATGGGCCGGACCTTGGCCAACTCGGCATTTGGTATCCTGAGCGGCGACTCCCGCAGGCGCGGTGTACTGCCGCTACGTGAAGTGAACACGGCGGTGAACGTACGAACCGCCAGTCACATCGGCCTGAACATCGGCTACCAGCAACAGCGCAGTTTCGATTACATCTTTCCGGAGCCATGATGTTTCGATCGATAAGCGACTCTTCAAATCAACACGATGTGGCTAGTGCCGCATCCTCAATGTAGTACCGCCGCATGCTTCGCAATTACCTCCGCAAAACCCGCTTCCGTCGTCAACTGACGATCACTGTCAGCACCGCCATCCTTGGACTCGCGCTGTTCTCATCCCTGATGAATTCATGGGAAGCCAGCCGGCGCATGGAAGGTTACCTGGTGGAGCAGGGCGTGCGCATCGCGGAGAATCTCGCCCGGCAGAGCGTGCTGGCGCTGCTTTACCACTCCGGCGACAACGTACGTGAAGGCGTGGCGACGACGCTTGCCTTTCCGGACGTGCTGCATGTCGAGCTGCGCAATGCCACGCAGCAGGTACTGCTTTCGGAAGCCAAGGCCGGCGCGAACGTTACGCCGCAGCCGCCGGACGTGACACGTGTCCCGGTGTCCCAGGCAATGCTGGTGTCGCAGTCGAGCGACCAATGGCGATTCAGCGCGCCGGTCTACGGCGGTCAATCCGATCCATCGCCGTTCGATGTGCAGGAGCGGCAGCCGCAACTTCTCGGTTATGTGGAAGTGGTGATCGGCAAAGGTACCTTGCATCGTCTGGTGGCATCGTTATTGTTTGGCAACCTTGCGATCACGCTGTCGTTTGCAGCGATGCTGCTGGCGGTGATGCGCCTGCTGGCGCACCACATGGTCCAGCCGTTGAACGCGCTGTCTCAACTGATGGGGCGCGCGGAGTCGGGAGAATCCGGCATGCGCGCGACGCCGGAAGGCCCGCGTGACATCGTCGATATGGCTCATGCGTTCAACAAGATGATGGCGGTGCTGGAAGAACGCGAGGCCGAGCTGAAGCAATCCCGCGACGAGGCGCTGCGCACCGCTCTGACGAAGGCGCAATTCGCCGCGACGGTAAGCCACGAGGTGCGCACCCCGTTGAACGGCATCGTCGGCATGCTTGACATGCTGAAGGAAATGCGCCTCACCAAGCGGCAGCAGGAATGCGTGGATGTCGCCTGGAATTCGTCGCGCGCGCTGATCGAACTGATCAACGACATTCTCGATTTCTCCAAGATCGAAGCCGGCAAGCTGGAGCTGGAGAAAGTCGATTTCGACTTGCGCAAGCTGGTCGAGGAAGTGATCGAGCTGCTCGCCAAACAGGTGCAGCAGAAAGGTATCGAGATCGGATATCTGCTGTCGCCCGGCGTGCCCGAACGGGTGAACGGCGATGCGTTGCGCTTGCGCCAGGTGCTGCTCAATCTCATCGGCAATGCGGTCAAGTTCACCGAGCGCGGTGAGGTGGCGGTACGCGTCGCCAGTATCGGTGACGGCGACAACCTCATGCTGCGATTCGAGGTGAGCGACACCGGCATCGGCATGGATGACCATGCGGTGCAGAACATCTTCCAGTCGTTCGTGCAGGCGGATCGCACCACCACCCGCAAATACGGCGGCACCGGACTCGGCCTGGCGATCTCCAAGCAGCTGGTCGAGCTCATGGACGGCCGCATCGGTGTGGACAGCGCGCGCGGCAAAGGCAGCAGCTTCTGGTTTACGGTGGCCTGCAAGCCCGGCAAGTTGCTCCCAGCGGAAACTGAAGATCATGCCTTTCTCGGCATGCGCGTGCTGATCGTGGAAGAAAGCGAAATCGTGCGTGACTTCCTCGAAGAAAACCTGGCCAACCGCGGCATGCGATGTCATGCAGTTCACAATGGCCGCGAAGCACTGGCGGAATTGGGACGCGCCGAGCGCATCGGCGCGCCCTATGAATTGATCATCGCCGATATCAATGCCAGCGATGAGCGCGGCGCCGACCTGGCGCGCCGCATACGGGCCGACGCCGGCGTCTCGCCGCCGCGCCTGTTGATACTGGACCGTTACCATCCGTCGGTCGACTCCGCGCCGGTCAACGGCGAGGCGCATCTCGGCAAGCCGTTACGGCTGAGCCGTCTGATGGAAACCATCCGCCGCCTCATGCCAGGCGGCGAAGGTAATGAAACACTTGCGACGCCCCTGAACGGGCAGGTTGCGTCAACCACCACGGGATACCGGGTCCTGGTGGTGGAGGACAATCGCACCAATCAGATGGTGGCGGCGGGAATGCTGGCAATGAATGGCTGTCATTGCGAATTTGCCGCCAACGGGCGGGAAGCGATGGAAGCCGTTCGCCGCGGCCGCTTTGACCTCGTCCTGATGGACTGCAACATGCCGGAAATGGACGGCTATGAAGCAACAGCCCATATTCGCAATTTCGAGGAGCCGCTCGGCAGGCGCACGCCGATTGTGGCAATGACCGCCAATACCCAGCAGGGCGACCTTGAAAAATGCCTTTCCTCCGGCATGGATGACTATCTTGCGAAACCGATCACTCTGGTTGAATTGCGGCAAAAGCTGGAGCGCTGGCTCCCCCGTCGCGGTGCGGCACGCGCGGACCTGCCCGAACTGGATCTGGCCGAAGCCGATGCAAGTCCTCTTGATCAGGCGGTGTTCGAGAAGCTGCGGGAAATCCTCGGTCCGTCCTTGCAGCAGTCCATCAGCCCGTTCCTGGAAGACACCCCTGCGTATCTCGACAAGCTGGACCAGGCGGTCGAAGCCGGGGACGCCGATACCGCGCGCGCGATGTCGCACTCCATCAAGGGAAGCGCGGGCAATCTCGGCGCCACCGCGCTGGCACAGATCGCAAAGGAAATCGAAGAACTGGCGCTTGAGCAGCGGGTGACGGAGATCCAGCCGCTGCTGGGCCGCCTGCGGCAGGCGTATAACGCGGTTGCCGTCGTGCTCGGCACCGAAGTCTATATCGAGGGTCGTCTGAGCGCCCGCCAGGATGACGAGGCACCGCAGGTGCTCGTGGTGGATGATGACCGCAGCACCCGCAACTCGTTGCGCCACACCCTGCAGCGCGACGGCTTCCGGGTCGAGGAAGCGGCCGACGGCGCGCAGGCGCTGCAGATGCTCAAGCGCCTGCAGCCCGACGTGATCCTGATGGACGCGGTCATGCCGGTGATGGATGGTTTCACTGCCTGTGGACGTGTCCAGGAACTGCCGCATGGCCGGGCGATTCCTGTCCTGATGATTACGGCGCTGGAGGACAATGTGTCGGTCGAGCGCGCATTTGCCGCCGGCGCCAGCGACTACATTCCGAAGCCGATTCATTTCGCCGTGCTGTCGCAGCGGGTACGCCGCATCATCGACGCCAACCAGGCGGAGAAGCGGATCCGGCACCTTGCGTACAACGATTCGCTGACCGGTCTTCCGAATCGTTCTCTCTTCATCGATCAGCTCGGGCACCGGATCGAACATGCACGCCAGGCCGGTGAATCGGTGGCATTGCTGTTTCTCGATCTCGACCGCTTCAAGAATGTGAACGATACGCTGGGGCACGCAGTCGGCGATCGTTTGCTGGTGGCGGTTGCGCAGCGTCTGCGTCGCAGCGTGCGCAATGCCGACTGCGTTGCCCGTCTCGGTGGAGATGAGTTTACCGTGGTGCTAACCGACGTTGTCGGCCCGAATGCGGCAGTGGCTGCGGCCCAGAACATCTGCCGTGCGCTGGGCACGCCGTTCCAGATCGATGGTAACGATATTTTCGTCACCGCCAGCGTCGGCATCTCGCTCTATCCGCATGACGGCGCTGATGTTGGCACGTTGCTCAAGCACGCGGATACCGCGATGTATCGCGCCAAGAAAAATCACAGCGGCTTCCAGTTTTTCGAAGCATCGATGGAACAATCAATTTCCGATCATGTGCAACTGGAAAACGATTTGCGCCGCGCCCTCGATCGCAAGGAGTTCGAAGTGTATTACCAGCCACAGGCGCGCGTGAGCGACGGACGCCTGGTCGGGATGGAGGCGCTGGTGCGCTGGAAGCATCCTGTGCGCGGCATGGTTTCACCGGCCGACTTCATCCCGCTGGCCGAGGAGACCGGCCTGATCACCCGGCTTGGAGAATGGGTGCTGCGTACCGCTTGCGCGCAGTTGCAGGCATGGATGGAGGCGGGCATGCCGCCCATACGTGTTGCCGTTAATTTATCGGTCAAGCAACTGCTGCAGAAGGATTTCACCGCTACGGTGGAGCAGGCGCTGGCGGATACCGGCTTGCCGCCGGATCTGCTGGAGCTGGAAATCACGGAAAGTACCCTGATGGAAAACGCGCAGGACACGTTGCAGGCATTGCACCGCCTGCGGGGCATCGGCCTGCGCTTGTCGATCGATGATTTCGGTACCGGGTATTCGTCGCTATCCTACCTGAAGCGGTTCCCGGTCGACATCATCAAGATCGACCGTTCCTTTGTCAGGGATGTGTCGCACGACGCCGATGATGCATCCATCGTCACAGGCATCATCGCGCTTGCGCACAGCTTGAGGCTAGAAGTGGTCGCCGAAGGCGTAGAGACCGAGGCCCAGCTGCAGTTCCTGCGCCAGCAATCCTGCGACATATTGCAGGGCTATTTGCTGAGCCAGCCAGTGCCTGCGGAACAGTTCATGCGGTACGCGATGTCGAAGCTGCACATCTGACGAGCAGATATTTGAAAGACAGGGACGCCGCCATCGAAAACGGCCGTCCCTGTCCCTGCAAGCGTTCCGGCTACTTGGTCCTGAAACGCGGCAGCCTGTTCCACCACTTGAATGCCGCCTTGGTATTGGCCTTGAGCGAATAGTCGAAGGTTGCGACCTGTTCATCCATCGCCTCGCGCAGTACGCTCAGGGGATCTGCGGGTTCCAGCTTCAAATACGCATCGGCTTCGCCATGTTCGCGGTGAATTTTCATGCCGGCTTTCCTGGCGATATGCATCATCGTCTGATTGGAAGAAAGGCAATGCATGTAGAGAGTATCGATGTCCTCGTTGCGGCAATGGATGGCGGCGCGCTCGAACAGCTTCGAGCCCACGCCCATGCCGCGTGCCGATGCGGAAACCGATACGCCGAACTCGGCAACGCGTTCCTTTAAAGTCGCGCTGCTGAGAACAGGCAAGGCTTCGCGCGGTGCAAAAGCGAGATGACCGACACCCAGCAACGCCAGGTTGTTGTCGTATACGCCAAACACGGCGTCGCGGGTGAAGTCGAGTCGCTGGACGTAACGAGTAATCAATTCGTCCGGAAGGATGGAGCCAAAACGCAACAGTCGATCATTTTCATCAAGAGCCAGAAAATGCATCAGCATGCGGCGCCGGTCCCGTTCGGACAGTTCCTTCACACGTATTGCTGGCTTGTCGCCATGCTGCTGCTTTGCACCAACAGCTTTTGTTTCAGAAGACATAGTGTAGAAATCGGTCGGGTTCATGCGGCCTCAGCAGGAATCGCGTATTTGTTGCAACGCACAAATACATTGTAGGCGATGGATAGAATCCTGTCGGATCCACAGTCCGTAAATGCCGCCGATTTGCGCCAACTCAATGGCAGCATGGATAAAACTTGGCGATGCCTGTTACGTAAAACCCACAACTGTCGCCCCCAAGGCAAAAAATGGACAATGCGCCAGCCTTTATCGTTAACGAAAGGAAATCCGTTATGGTTCGCTTCCTGTCTTGCATCCTGTTTTTTGTGCTGTTCAATGCGTCGATGCCGTTAGTAAGTGCCGAGGATGGTGTCACCAGCGACACGATTCTGATCGGTCAGACGGTCGGCTTGACGGGAACCGTCGCCGCGCCGGTCAAGGAAATGAATGAGGGTGCCGAAGCGTATTTTGAGTTGATCAACAAGCAAGGCGGTGTGCATGGACGCAAGATCAAGCTGCTGACGCTCGACGACAAGTTCGATCCCGCACTGACCCTGGCGAATGCGGAAACCTTGATCAAAAAAGAGCGCGTGTTTGCATTGTTTCAGGGACGCGGCACACCGCATACGCAAGGCCTGCTGCCACTGCTGGCGGAAAATAACGTGCCGCTCGTGGCACCCAGTACGGGCGCCACCATATTCCATGAACCGATAAGCCGCCAGTTATTCAACATTCGCGCAAAGTACCACGATGAAGTCGCCAAAGTGATCGAGCACCTCAGCACAACCGGTGTGAAAAAAATCAGCCTGCTGCATGTGGAAGATGCATTCGGTACGGATGGTCTGGAAGGATTCAAGAAAGCGATGGCGACGCACAAGCTTACGCCGGTCGCCATTTCAAAATTTGCGCGGGTCAATCCGGACTATGCCGCAACCGCGGCCGAAGTCATCGCCGCGCAGCCGGGTGCATTGCTCATCATCAGCTCCGCCAAGAATACCGTGGAAGTCATCAAGGCCATTCGCGCTCAAGGCGGCCGGATGCAGATACTGACGCTGTCGAACAATTCATCGCAAGCCTTCGTAAAGGATCTCGGTCCGGCGGGTCAAGGCGTGATCGTGACCCAAACCACGCCGGCGCCGCATCTGCTGTCGACGCGGCTGGGCCAGCAATTCAATGCCGCGGCGAAAGCGACCGGCGCGACGATTTCCTATCCGTCGATGGAAGGTTTCGTCAACGCGAAGGTTCTCGTCGAAGGGTTGCGCCGTGCCGGCAAAAACCCGACCCGTGAAAGCTTCATCAAAGCATTGGAATCGATGCAACGTGTCGACTTCGGCGGCTTGATGGTGACCTATGGCCCGGATGACCACACCGGCAGCGAGTATGTGGAACTCACCATGATCGGCAAGGACGGCCGATTCGTCCGCTGACGTTCCGGCATCGCTTCTTTTCTCTATACCAATGGCAGGGCGGTCGTGTCCTTGAGACGCTGCAGGGCAAAGCTGGATTTCACATCCAGCACCGCCGGATGGCGCAGCAGGGTCTCCATCATGAAGCGGGAGAAATGTTCCATGTCTTCCACGTGGACCCGCAATAAATAGTCCATTTCGCCGGTCATTGCATAACAGGCCACGACTTCCGGCCAATTGTCCACCGATGCGGCGAAGCTGGCGCGCGGCGAACGGGAACCTGCCGCCGGCGCGTCGCTGTGCTTTTCGAGCCGGACATTGATATAGGCCAGCAATCCCAATCCGATCTTGTCCGGATCAAGCAGCGCCACATACTGCCGGATGATGCCGCTTTCTTCCAGGTTCTTGATGCGCCGCAGGCAGGGTGAAGGTGACAGGTTTACCCGTTCGGCGACTTCCTGGTTGGTCAGGCGACCGTCGGCTTGCAGGATCGAAAGAATTTTCCTGTCGGTTTTATCGAGCTCAATCTTTGGCATATCTTGCTCAAGGCTATGATGAATGAGCAATATTATTGCGCAAAAAGCGGAAGAGAAGCGAAAATTCGCAATTTTATACTTCAACGACTTGTCTATACTGAAATCCATATTCAACCCTTTCAATCGGGCCGCATCGTGACCAGCCGGCGCGCCCCAACAGGAGACAGACATGGATTTCCAACCCTGGGACAACCCGATGGGCACCGATGGATTTGAGTTCATCGAATACGCTGCACCTGATCCCAAAGCGCTCGGTGCGCTATTCGAGCAGATGGGATTTACAGCCATCGCCCGCCATCGGCACAAAAACGTGACACTCTATCGCCAGGGCGGCATCAACTTCATCATCAACGCGGAGCAGGATTCCTTTGCTCAACGTTTCGCCCGCAAGCACGGACCTTCCATTTGCGCGATCGCCTTTCGCGTCAAGGATGCGGCGGCCGCCTACAAGCGGGCACTGGACCTCGGCGCATGGGGTTTCGACAACAAGACCGGCCCAATGGAATTGAATATTCCCGCCATCAAGGGCATCGGCGATTCCCTGATTTATTTCGTCGATCGCTGGCGCGGCAAAAATGGCACTACGGGCGGCATCGGCGATATCAGCATCTATGACGTCGACTTCGTTGCAATTCCCGGCGCGCAAGCCAATCCCGATGGACATGGCCTTACCTACATCGATCACCTGACGCACAATGTCCATCGTGGCCGCATGAAGGAATGGGCGGAGTTCTACGAACATCTGTTCAACTTCCGCGAGGTTCGCTATTTCGATATCGAGGGCAAGCTCACCGGCCTCAAATCGAAAGCCATGACGTCCCCATGCGGCAAGATCCGTATTCCAATCAATGAATCGTCCGACGATAAATCGCAGATCGCCGAATATCTGGACGAATACCACGGCGAAGGCATCCAGCACATCGCGCTTGGCACCGATAATATCTATGCGACCGTGGAAGGCATGAAAGCCGCCAATGTCGCGTTCCAGGACACCATCGAAACATATTACGATCTGGTCGACAAACGCCTGCCGGATCACGGCGAGCGACTGGAAGACCTGAAGCGCCTGCGCATTCTGATCGACGGCAACAGCAATTCTTCCAAGCGCGAACTGCTGCTGCAGATCTTCACGCAGACGGTCATCGGGCCGATCTTCTTCGAGATCATCCAGCGCAAGGGCGATCAGGGCTTTGGCGAAGGCAACTTCCGCGCCTTGTTCGAGTCGATCGAACTGGACCAAATCCGGCGCGGCGTATTGAAAGACGAAGACGTTTCTGCTTGAAGCGGAACGAGCACCACTCCCGGCGGACATCCCGCCGGCGAAGGGAAGAACAGCCGTACGGAGACAGAGTATGAATACCACAGTAGAGCAGGCCGATTTCTTCAAAACCATGGAAGACAAATCCGACGGCGGCAAGCTGCGAGGGGATTATTCAAAGGCCGATGATCGATATGTCGTTGCGCAGGATTGGAGTGCCTACACACCGGAGCAGCATGAATTGTGGCGCCGGCTGTACCAGCGCCAGGCCCGCCTTCTGCCCGGCCGGGCCTGCGATGTGTTTATCGACAGTCTTGCGAAGATGGAAGCCGCCGATGGGATCCCGCAATTCGATCGCACCACCGAAGCGTTGTACAAGGCCACCGGATGGCAACTGGTTGCCGTTCCTGGCCTGGTGCCCGAGCTGACCTTCTTCGAACATCTGGCGAACCGGCGCTTTCCAGTGACGGTCTGGCTGCGGGAACCGCATGAGTTCGACTACATCGTCGAGCCGGATGCATTCCACGATTTCTTCGGCCACGTGCCGCTGCTGTTCAACCCGATCTTTGCGGACCATCTGCAGGAATATGGCAAGGGCGGACTGAAGGCACTGAAACTGGATGGCTTGAGCTATCTCGCCCGGCTTTACTGGTACACGATCGAGTTCGGCTTAATGCAAGGCCCGCAAGGCCTGCGGGTGTACGGCGCAGGCATCTTGTCCTCGGGCGCGGAAATCGAGCATTGCCTGACCAGTCCGGCGCCGCGCCGCATCGCCTTCGACGTGGAGCGCGTCATGCGCACCCAGTACAAGATCGATTCGTTCCAGGAAACCTATTTCGTCATCCGCGATTTCGAGCAGCTTTTCAACGATACCTCGCCGGACTTCACGCCGCTGTATGCAAAGTTGAAAACGCTGGAGCCGTTGCCCGCGGACAGCCTGCTTGCGGGAGAAGTAAATATCGGTCCGAACCCGCTGTAAGCGTCGATGACTTAGCTGGTGATGCGATTGCGGATCAGGGCGCGCATCTCGTCCAGCGTGACCTTGCCGTCCTGGTTGGTGTCGATGTAATTGAAATATTCAACGGTGCGGCCCATGTTGGCCTCGCCCGCTTCGGTCCTGGTGAGCGCGCCGTCGCCATCCTGGTCGGCATTGTGGAAGAGTTCACTGAACTTCGGTACGTACTTCAACGGCTTGATGTCGTCCTTCGGCGCGGACGGAGACTGTGCAATGGCGATGCCGCCCGCAAGCAGAATGCTCATGAGCGTGAACGAAATGGTGAATTGCATGCTTGCTCCGCTTGCTTCGGTGAACGACCGACTGTAAAAAATAGTTCCGGCTTGCACCAGTGCAGTTACGGCTTGTTACACCGCATGAATCCTGCGTTTGTGCTGCGCCGTGCATTGAGTGCAAGGATCGCTTGTGCTAATGTGCAGCATGTCAAAACAATAAACGACGGGCCCACAAGGCATGTCAGTTTGACAGCGAAATCATCGCATCCAAAGACACAATTTTTGGCCTGGAGACTCAATGAACGCACCACTTTCCACCGGACAGCGTCCGCTGCTGGATGATATTTCCCTCGACGACAAATTCACCCTGGAGCGCGGCCGCGCATTCATCACCGGCACCCAGGCGCTGATTCGCCTGCCGATGATGCAGAGGCAGCGCGACGTCCACAATGGCCTCAATACCGGTGGTTTCATCACCGGCTACCGCGGTTCGCCGCTCGGTAATGTCGACATGACGGCGATGAAGGCCAGGAAGCATCTTGAGGCACATCATGTCAAGTTCCATCCGGGCATGAATGAGGATCTCGCCGCGACGAGCATCTGGGGCACCCAGCAGGTTAATCTTTTCCCCGATGCCAGATACGATGGCGTGTTCTCGATGTGGTACGGCAAGGGGCCGGGCGTGGATCGCTGCGGCGACGTCTTCAAGCATGCCAACATGGCCGGCACCGCAAAGCATGGCGGCGTGCTGGTGCTGGCCGGCGACGACCATGCGGCGAAGTCCTCTACCACCGCGCATCAAAGCGAACACATCCTGAAGGCCTGCGGCATCCCGGTGCTGTACCCGTCCTCGGTTCAGGAGTATCTCGACTATGGCCTGCATGGCTGGGCGATGAGCCGCTACACCGGCCTGTGGGTGGCGATGAAATGCGTGACGGACATCGTCGAATCCGGCGCCTCGGTGGATCTCGATCCGGAACGGGTAAAGATCATCACGCCGGCCGACTTCGAGCTCCCGCCGGGCGGCCTGAACATCCGCTATCCGGATACCGTGCTCGACCAGGAAGCGCGGATGAACCACTACAAGTGGTACGCGGCGCTCGCCTATGCCCGCGTCAACAAACTCAACCGCATCGTCTGGGACAGCCCGCATGCGCGCATGGGCATCATTACCGCCGGCAAGTCTTATCTTGATACCCGCCAGGCGCTGGCCGATCTGGGCATCGACGAGCATGTGGCGCGCGATATCGGCATCCGCCTGTACAAGGTCGGCATGACATGGCCGCTCGAAGCGGAAGGCGTACGCGAATTCGCGCAGGGCCTCGAGGAAATTCTGGTGGTGGAAGAGAAACGGCAGATCCTCGAATACCAGTTGAAGGAAGAACTGTACAACTGGCGCGACGATGTGCGCCCGCGCGTCGTCGGCAAGTTCGACGATACCGGCGAATGGAGCGGTAACCATCGCGAAGGACATGGCAACTGGTTGCTGCCGGCAACCTATGAACTGAATCCGGCGCAGATCGCACGCGCGATCGCCGCGCGCATTTCCAAGTATTTCTCCGGGCATCCTATCGAGCAGCGGGTCAGGGAACGCATCGCTTATCTTGAAGCGAAGGAAGCCGTGCTCAAGGTCGGCAGCAAACCGGACCCCGCGAAGGACCGCATTCCGCATTTCTGTTCCGGCTGCCCGCACAACACCTCGACGAAGGTGCCGGAAGGCAGCAGGGCGCTGGCCGGAATCGGCTGCCACTACATGGTGCTATGGATGGACCGCAGTACGTCCACCTTCACTCACATGGGCGCGGAAGGCGTAACCTGGGTCGGTCATGCGCCGTTCACCAATGAAAAGCATGTGTTCGCCAATCTCGGCGACGGCACCTACTTCCACTCCGGCCTGCTGGCGATCCGCGCGGCGGTGTCGGCCAAGGTCAACATGACCTACAAGATCCTGTACAACGATGCGGTCGCGATGACCGGCGGCCAGATGGTCGATGGTCCGCTCGATCCGGCGATGATTTCGCGCCAGAT
Source organism: Noviherbaspirillum sp. (assembly GCF_035944575.1). Classification (GTDB taxonomy): domain Bacteria; phylum Pseudomonadota; class Gammaproteobacteria; order Burkholderiales; family Burkholderiaceae_D; genus Noviherbaspirillum. The sequence continues at coordinate 73,582 of NZ_DASZBA010000208.1, read as the reverse complement.
CGCCGCCGAAGGCGTGCAGCCGATCGTGGTGGTGACCGATGATCCGGACAAGTATCCGGCCGGCGTGAACTGGGCGCCGGGCGTGACCATCCGTCATCGCGACGAACTCGATGCAGTGCAGAAGGAGATGCGCGAAATCAAGGGCGTGTCGGCCATCATCTATGATCAGACCTGCGCTTCCGAAAAGCGCCGCCGCAGGAAGCGCAATGAGTATCCGGACCCGGCCAAGCGGGCGGTGATCAATGAAGCGGTCTGCGAAGGCTGCGGCGATTGCAGCGTGCAATCGAACTGCCTGTCGGTCGAGCCGATGGAAACCGAGTTCGGCCGCAAGCGGCAGATCAACCAGTCGTCGTGCAACAAGGATTTCTCCTGCGTCAAGGGATTCTGTCCGAGCTTCGTTACCGTCGAAGGCGGTCAGTTGAAAAAGCCAAAGAAGGCCGCCGTCAGCGACAGTTCGGGCGCAAAGAAATTGCCCATCCTGCAGGGCAGCAACCTGCCGCAGCCGGTATTGCCGTCGACGCAGCAGCCGTTCGGCATCCTCGTCACCGGCATCGGCGGTACCGGCGTGGTCACGGTCGGTCAGATCCTGGCGATGGCCGCGCATGCGGAAGGCAAAGGCTGCTCGGTGCTGGACATGAGCGGTCTCGCGCAGAAGGGCGGGCCGGTGATGTCGCATGTGCGCCTGGCCGATCATCCGGAAGACATTCATTCCACCCGCGTCGGCACCGGCGCGGCGGACCTCGTCATCGGCTGCGATGTCATCGTCACCGCGAGCCGCGATGCGCTGTCGCGCATGGGCGAGGGACGCACGCATGCGGCGGTTAACGGCACGGGCACGCCGACCGCCGCCTTCGTCAAGAACCCGGACTGGAAATATCCGGGCGCAGCGGCGGAAGCGGACATCCGCAATGCCTGCGGTGCAGACCGCGTGGATTTCATCGACGCCGGCAAGGTGGCCACCGCGCTGATGGGCGACAACATCGCCACCAACATGTTCATGCTCGGCTATGTATGGCAAAAGGGCTGGGTGCCGCTATCGGAAGCGGCAATCATCAAGGCGATCGAACTCAACGGCGTCTCGGTGGAGTTCAACAAGCAGGCATTCATCTGGGGACGCAATGCGGCGCATGACTGGGATGCGGTAGAGCGACTGGCGAAGCAGAACGACACCGCCGCCCAGGTGATCGAGTTCAAGCGCACGCCGACGCTCGATGATGTGATCGCACGCCGCGTCGAGTACCTCACCGCCTACCAGAATGCCGGCTATGCGCAGCAATACCGCGCGCTGGTCGATGAGGTCCGCGCGAAAGAGTCTGCGTTGACGGGCTCGCAGAAAGGCCTGCGTCTGACCGAAGCGGTGGCGCATTATTACTTCAAGCTGATGGCGTACAAGGATGAATACGAAGTGGCGCGCCTGCATGCCGATACCGCGTTCAAGGCGAAGATCGACGGCATGTTTGAAGGCGACTACAAGATCAAGTTTCATCTCGCGCCGCCGCTGCTGGCCAAGCGCGACGCCGACGGGCACCTGATCAAGCGGGAATTCGGCCCCTGGATGATGGGCGCCTTTTCGGCGCTGGCGAAGCTGAAGTTCCTGCGGGGTACGCCGCTGGATATTTTCGGCTATACGGCGGAACGAAAACTGGAGCGGGCGCTGATCAGGCAATACCGCGATACCGTCGCGGGCTTGCTGTCGCGCCTGAATGCCGGCAATCTTCCTCAGGCAGTTGCTATCGCCAGCATCCCGGCGGATATCCGCGGTTTCGGGCATGTGAAGGAAAGACACCTGAAGGCGGCGAAAGAGAAGGAACAGGCCTTGCTCAAGGAATTCGGCATGAGTTCGGGCACCACGGCGGATGCGGCACAGCGTGCGGCCTGAGTGCTGACGCATCCGGCTGCAGTATCAAAAGCGAAAGGCGGGGTTGAGTAAATCAACCCCGCCTTTTCTTTTGTGCTTGGCGGTATTGGAGCGGCCGCGAAATGATCAATCGAGCTGGTGCTTCAGTGCCGAGACTTCAATATGTGTCAGGATGACGGCACTCTTCACCGCGTAACTCACTTCGTCGGCCGGGTGTATCGCAGCCTGCGCGTGTTCGGTCAGTTGCGCGAGGCTATCGACGCTGCGGCGGATGCGATGGCTGTTCTCGGAATGCAAAGCCTGTTTTGCCTGGCGCGATCGAACGCTCAGTTGCTGTACATAATATTTGAGGTCGGGCGGTACCGATGAGTCCTTGTTGCAGGCATTGGCGGCATGACGAATGGTTCGATCGATGAATTTCAGTCGTTGCCGCACCTCGTCGGTCTGATAATACATACGCGTCTCCTTGTAAGTTATGTGCGACGAGCGGGTCGGATGTTGATTTCCTGTTCCGCCGCCAGGCCGATGCCGTTTTGTTATGGCGCGAAGGCCCCGTTCGATAACCGAAACTCGGTAAAGTTCCTTTCGGAATGTTAAAGAAGCGCCAAAGTGGTGCGGAACTTTGATAGCAGGCATTGAGGTCAAAATTGCAATTCAATTTGCAAAACGAAACCGGATACCGCCGTGCAAACGACCATCGATCTTTTTCCCGAGGAAGCGCCCATTGTTTCAGAAGCATCCTCGACGCAGCTCCTGATCGGCTGCGCGGGATGGAGCGTGCCGAGCGCCGCCGGGGAGAAGTTTCCGGCGGAAGGCAGCCACCTGGAGCGCTATGCGGCGGTAATGCCGGCAGTTGAAATCAATACCTCGTTCTACCGGCCGCACAAGCCGGCCACCTACGTGCGCTGGCGCGATAGCGTGCCGGAGTCGTTTCGCTTTTCAGTAAAGGTGCCGAAACGGATCACGCATGAATTGCGGATGAAGGAGATCGATGCGGACCTGCGGCGATTCATGGAGGAAGCCGGTCACCTCGAACACAAGCTCGGCTGCCTGCTTGTGCAGCTGCCGCCCAGCCTGCGATATGACGCGCCGTCTGCCGGGCATTTCTTCGATTTGCTGCATACGCTCACGCAGGCCGATGTGGTGTGCGAACCGCGCCATGCGACCTGGTTTGCCGCCGACGCGGCATCGATGCTCGAAGCGCGGAACGTCTCTTACGTTATCGCGGATCCGCAGGCCGTCGAGGCGCCGCCGCCGGATACCGGTGCGGGTATGGTCTATATCCGCCTGCACGGTTCACCGCACATGTACTATTCGCCGTATTCCGATGCGTATCTCGACCAGTTGCATGCCGATATCGCACGGAAGCTGCAATCAGGACGGCGTGTCTGGTGCATCTTCGATAACACCGCTGAGGGTCATGCCGTGCCGAATGCCCTGTCGCTGCTGTCGCGCTTCGGCTGAATGCCCGGCGCTATATCTCGATCTGCGTACCGACTTCGATCACCCGGTTGGGCGGGATGCGGAAATAGTCGGCGGCGTCGCGTGCATTGCGCGCCATCGACGCGTACAGCGCCTCCCGCCACAAGGCCATGTCTTCGCCCACGGTAGCAATCACCGTCTGACGCGCGATGAAGAACGAGGTTTCCATCAGGTTCAGTTCGAGTCCGGAGGCGGCGCACATTTCCAATGCCAGAGGAATATTGCGCTCATCCTTGAAGCCGTAATACACGTTGACCTGATAGCACTCCTGGCCGAGCGGAATCACCTTGACGCGTTCCGTCGCCGGTACCGTCGGAATGTCGGTCGAATATACGGTGAGGAAGATGGTGCGCTCATGCAGCACCTTGTTGTGCAGCAGGTTGTGCAGCATCGCATGCGGGACGCCGTCGCCTTCGGCGCGGAAAAATATCGCGGTGCCTTCGACCCGGTGCGGCGGGCTGACGAACAGCGATTGCAGGAAATCCTCCAGCGGAATCAGGTGTTTCTGCAAATTCCGGAATACCAGATCACGTCCGTTCTTCCAGGTCAGCATCACGGTCACCATGAGCGCGCTGATGACCAGCGGGAACCAGCCGCCGCTGAGAAGCTTGAGACTGGTGGCCGAGAACAGCGCGGCATCGATGATGAAGAAAAAGCCTGTCGCACCGAAGCACAGCAGGAGGTTGAACTTCCATCGATAGCGGATCACGAAGAATGTCAGCACGGTGGTCGTCAGCATGGTCGCGGTGGCGGCAATGCCGTAGGCGGAGGCCAGGTTGGACGAGGAGCCGAAGCCGATCACCGCCAGCACCACCACGAGCAGTTGTATCCAGTTCACCAGCGGTATGTAGATCTGGCCGATCTCACGGTCCGAGGTATATACCACGCGCATGCGCGGCAGGAAGCCGAGGGAGATCGCCTGCTGGGTGACCGAGAACGCGCCGGAGATGGTGGCTTGCGATGCGATCACCGTCGCCATGGTCGACAGCACCACCAGGGGATAGATGCTCCAGGGACCGAGCTGGTTGAAGAACGGATTGGAGACCGCTGCCGGGGTCGACAGCAGCAGGGCGCCCTGGCCGAGATAATTCAGGCCGAGCGCCGGGAAGACCACGCTGAACCACGCAAGCCGGACCGACCGTTTGCCGAAATGTCCCATGTCCGCATAGAGCGCTTCGGCACCGGTGAACGCAAGCACCACCGCACCCAGCGCGAAGAAGGCCAGCCAGCCGTTCTGCATCAGGAAGCGGAAGGCATGGATCGGGTTGAGGGCCGCCAGGATGGCGGGATTGGCCACGATGTTGATGATGCCCATGGTCGCCAGCGTGATGAACCACACCAGCACGATCGGTCCGAACCACTTGCCGATTCCCGCCGTACCCCGGTGCTGCAGCGCATACAGCGCGAGCAGGACCATCAGTGTCAGCGGCACCACATAGGGTGCGAAAGCCGGCGTCGCAACTTCAAGCCCTTCGATCGCCGACAGCACCGAGATGGCGGGCGTAATGACGCCGTCGCCGTAAAACAGCCCGGCGCCCACCATCCCCATCAGCATGACCGGATAGTAGAAGCGGGAATGCTGGGTAACGGACGACATCGCCAGCGCGGTCAGCGCCATGATGCCGCCTTCGCCGCGATTGTCCGCGCGCAGCACCAGCGTGACGTACTTCAGCGAGATGATGGTGACCAGGCCCCAGAGGATCAGGGACACGATGCCGAGCAGGTTGGCTTCGGTCAGCGGCAGGCCGTGTTCGGTGGAGAACACTTCCTTCATCGTGTACAGCGGGCTGGTGCCGATGTCGCCGTACACGATGCCGATGGCGGCCAGGGTCAACGTGGCCAAACTGCTTTTGGAAGAGGGAGACGCCAAGCGACACCTTTTTATTATGTTGCGCTGCAAAAGCGCTATCTTAATCCATCGCCATGGTTTTATTTCGATCCAGGTTAATCCGTTGCGCGACTAAAAATCCCATGGACGCCGGATCGCCTGCATGCCTGCATCATGCGCCGATAAACTCCCGGTAGCCGCGGGCGCGCAATGCGCAAGCGGGGCAAGTGCCGCAACCAAGGCCCCAGTCATGCAGCGTGCCCCGTTCTCCAAGGTAACAGGTGTGTGATTCGGTGCGGATCAGGTCGATCAGGGCCTGCCCGCCCAGCTCCTGCGCCAGCCGCCAAGTGGCTGCCTTGTCGATCCACATCAGCGGCGTTTCGAGCTTCAGCCTGGTGGCCATGCCAAGGTTCAACGCCACCTGCAAGGCCTTGATCGTGTCGTCGCGGCAGTCCGGATAGCCGGAGAAGTCGGTTTCGCACATGCCGCCCACCAGCACGTCGAGCCCCCGCCGGCAAGCCACGGTGGCCGCCACCGTCAGGAACAGCAGATTGCGACCGGGAACGAAGGTGTTCGGCAAGCCGTTTTCCTGCATGGCGATGGCGACGTCGCTGGTCAGCGCCGTATCGGAGATCTTGCCGATCAGCGACAGGTCGATCAGATGATCGTCGCCCAGCCGGTTGTTCCAGTCGGCGGAGAGCATGCGCGTCTTCTGCAGAAGCGCCGGGCGCACGGCAAGCTCGATCGCGTGGCGCTGGCCGTAGTCGAAACCGATGGTTTCCACCCTGGCATAGCGGCTCAGTGCCCAGGCCAGGCAGGTGGCGGAGTCCTGGCCGCCGCTGAACAGGACCAGGGCCTTGTTGGAGAGTGTCATGATTGATAGGCAGAAGGATTACGGCGCTGCCGGAAGGCAGGGCACAACCCGCATTTTAGCGCCTGCCGCCGCGGCGCTTTCCCGACGGGTCAGGAAGCGCTTCGATTAATCTTCTTGAGCGTCTGGTCGATGAAATCCCCGTTGTCGTCGGAGAAGCGCAGGCGCACCGGATACCATTCCATCGCCGGCGCAAGCCATATGTCGAGTTGCTGATCCCGCGAGTCGGGCCGCGGGGCGCGGGAAATATGCACGGTATTCAGGTCGCCGGCCTGGGTACTAATTTTTTCCTGCGTCACCACCTTGAAAATCCATGGTTCGGCATCGCTCTGGCCGGCAACCGGGAAACGCCATTCGGTGCCCGGTTTGACCTTGGCATTCGCGCCGCGTGCGATCGAGACCAGTTGCCAGACGGCGCTGGTGCGGTCCTGTTCCCCGCCGACGATCGGCTGGGTGTCCTGCGATTTGGAAAAGCGGATCAGGCCGGCTTCACGATCGAACGAGGTGGTGATCTTTTCTTTCCGCAGGCGCTTCTCGGTAAAGGTTTCCGGCAACAAGCCATCGGTATCGACCAGCCCTTCGCTGCGGGATTCGAGAATCTTTCCGATCACCATCGCGCGGACCTCGCTCGATACCGCAAATTTCTTTCCTTCATGCATCCACCGTACCGTGGCATCGCCATCGACGGCGATACCGCGCTGCTTTGCGTTGATGTGGTACAGGAGTTCCGCCGACGGCGGCAGGCTGACCTTGTTACCGGCAGCAGTCGTCTGCGCCACGGCGCCATGCATGAACAGGCCTGCAACAATCAAGGGAATCATGTGACGCGAAGAAATATATTTCATCAATCTTTGACGGATGGGTTGGTGAGCAACAGATTAGACAGCGACATATCTAGATAGTCTCCATTTGCTTCCGAATAACGCAATTTCACCGGAAACCATTGCTGCTCGGGCGCCAGCCAGATATCGAGCTTGCGTTCGTATGAGCCGGGCTGCGGAATGCGGGTCACGTGCCAGGCCTTGAATCGTCCCGCATCGGTATCGATTTCCTCCATGCCAAGTATGCGCATCTGCCAGGTTTCAGCATTGCGCGTACCGGCAACGAATAACGAAATCCCGGAATCGGGCGCGAATCGTTCGGGATCGCCCCGGCCAATGGCGGCCAATTGCCAGATCACGCTGGCGCGATCCTGCTCGCCGCCCTTGCGGGGATAGGATGCGCTCGATGCGGAGAAGGTGATTTCGTTGCGTTCGCGGTGGAAATGGGTGTTGGTTTCCGCGCGGTTGCGCGGCTTTTCGCCGTAGATCACCGGGGAGACGCCGAATGCGTCCAGCGCTCCTTCACTCCGGAAGTCAAGCACGGTGAAAAATGCCACCTTTGCCTTTCCCGTGACCTGATATGCATCGCCGGCGGCATGCCATTTGATCATGCCGCTGCCGTAGTAGGTAACGCCTTTGACCAGCGCCTCCACATCGTATTCGAGTTCCGCCGAGGGTAGCGGCGCCACCGGGTAGCGCGGTTCCTGTTCGAGCGGCAGCTTGATGTCGGCAATGGGCGGCGACTCTTCCGGGAGCGCCTGGGCCAGTTCGGCCGGCGGCTCCGCCGTTGTCGCCGGAGCGGTGGTTGCCTCCTGCAGCGGCGACAACGGTGGCGTAACGGCCGCCGGCGCGGGGTTGGCGGCTGAGCGTGGCGGTTTGGGGCGTTTCACCGGTGCGTGTCCGGACTTGGGAGCCGGTGGCGCTGCCGCGGCGAGCGGCGCGGGTGGAGGCGTGAGCAACTGGGTGGTAATGACCGGTGCCTCTTTGGCATCGAATGCAGGCAGTCCGATGCGTCCATCGGCCCAGCGAAAGACGATCAGGTGCAGCAGCAGCGATGCGACGACCAGCACGAACGCCCGCCAGGAGCGGCGGCTGCGTACCTGCGCTTGCTCCACGGAGAAATGCGTCGTTGCCATGCCCATAGTGTAGCAACGGATGCCGCGGCGATGTTGCCGCAGCGACGGCAAAGAAGCTTGATCTGCCGCTATCGTTGCTTGTTTGGCGCCGAACCCGGCGGCTTTACCATTTTGCTAATCCGGGTTATCTGCTACGCTGCAAATTATTTATGAGGAGAGCGTTATGCCGAAATCAGACATGCCGAACATCCCGGGAATGGGCGCAATGACCGACTCGCTTGATTTTGTCAAAAACCTGTGGGGCAGCATGGGCATACCCGGCATGAACATGCCCGGGATGAATGTTTCAAGCATGAATGTTCCCGGCATGAGCATGCCGGGAATGGTGATGCCGACCTTGTCGGTGGAAGAAATCCGCAAGAAGATTTCCGACCTGAAGGCGGTTGAATCGTGGCTGGAACTGAACATGAACATGTTGCGCGGCACGATACAGGCGCTGGAAGTGCAGGCTGCCACCATCGCGACGCTGCAGTCGATGGGCGATGCGCTGAGCGCATCCATGCAGGGTGCCCAGAACGGCCATGCGAACGGCAAGCACAAGGGCTCCGGGGCGGATGCGCCGGCATCGGGCGCCAAGGCGGCGCAGAAGGCATCGTCCGCGCCGCAGCCCACCGGAAAAGACCAGGCCGATGCCGCCAGCCTGACCGCACCGCTGGTGAACGCCGCCGCATGGTGGAACATGCTGCAGGACCAGTTCAAGCAGGCAGTGAACAATGCGGCCGCGGCGGCCGACAAGCCGGCTGCCGTAAAGAACAATGGAGCCGGCAACGGCAAGGCAGCCGAGCCGCCCAAGGACAAGCCGGAGGAGGAAGCGCCGGCGGCAGCAAAAACCCGCCGCAAGCCGGCGAAGTAGGCGGCTCTTAAAACAGGCAAGCGCTTTCAGGGTGGCGGGCTTGCCGCCACCTTCAGCTTGCCGGCAACCAGCAGGCTCAGCAATCCGCAGGCAACGGCAAGATAACCCACCAGGTCGTAATGCAGCACCTGCCCCGTGCTGCCTTGCCGGATGATCAATCCCGCCACCAGCGTCGCCAGTCCCGAGGCCATCATCTGCACCGACGATGACAGGCTCATGAACGTCCCCCGCACCTGCGGCGCGGCAGCGCCGGTGATCATTGCCATGCCCGGCACCATGCGGCCCGGTACCAAAATAAAAAAGACCGTCGAATTGATCAGCACGACCCACCACGGCACCGGCACCAGGTGCGTCGTCACCAGCACCGGCACGAAGGAGGCGCATGCCACCCAGCGGAAGGTCTGCAGCTTGCCGTACTTGTCCGCCAGCCGGCCGATCAGGCGCGACGTGAAAAAGGTCGCAGCGCCGCCGCACAAGTACACCACGGTGATGAAGCTTTCCGGCATGCCGACATTGGTCGTCATGTAGAGCGCGATATACGGGATGACGGTAAAACCGGCCATCATCATCAGTCCAACGAACAAGAACGCTTTCACGTGATTCGGCTCTTTCGCCACGGCGTAGATCTGCTCGAATACATTTCCTTGCCGCGGACGGCCGAGATGCGCAGTCAGGCTCGGCAATTGCCGGTAGCCGATGACAAGGAACACGCATGCCAGCACGACGATGAAGAAGAAGGGCGCACGCCAGCCGAGCGCCGGAACATGGTTGGCCAGCAGCAGGCCGAGCGGTACGCCGGCAACCGTCGACAGCGCGAAGGCCGCCATCACCGTACCCATCGCCTGGCCGCGCCGCTCGAAGGGAATGATGTCGGCCACCATGGTCTGCACCATCGCGCCGAGAATGCCGCCGAATGCGCCGGCCAGCGCACGCGCCACCAGCAGCAGGGTGAAGTTCGGCGCCAGGCCGCAGCACAGCGTGGCGATGATGAACAGCGTGTACAGCGTCAGCATCAGCTTGCGGCGGTCGAAGCGATCGATGTAGGTCGCGGCCAGCAATCCCGATGCGGCGGCGGTGAAGGTATAGGACGACAGCAGCAGGCCGAACTGATTGGTGTCGATGGCCAGCACGCGGATCAGCTGCGGGCCGAGCGGCATCATGATCATGAAGTCGAGGATGTGGGTGAACTGAATGCCGGCGAGGATCAGCAGGATCAGGCGTTCATTTCTTGCAGGACAGGCAGGGGCTGGCGTGTTCAAAAGAATGGTATGAGGTGCGTGGCAAGACAGGCAGCTTAGCAGTGATGCCGATTTATTTCCCGGCACTGCGGAATGGGGACGCCTTCGCGCAACCGGCATGTCGCCCGCGTGTCGCGGCGATGATCTGCGGTTATCGGGAAATTGCTATGGCTTGTTCATGTCGCCCATGATGCGGTTGATCGTGTTGAAAAACGTTTCCATGGCGAATGGCTTCACCAATACTTCCATGCCCGGGGGAAGCGCTTCCTTGCCGATCACCGATTGCTCGGCGTAGCCGGTGATGAACAACACCTTGAGGTCGGGGCGGGATCGACGCGCCGCATTCGCAAGCTGGCGGCCATTCATGCCGCCCGGCAGGCCGATATCGGTGACGAGCAGGTCGATCTGCGGCGTGGCCTCGATCATCGTCATGCCCTCCTGTCCGTCCGCCGCCGCAAGGGAAGCGTAATCGAGATGTTCCAGCATGTCGGTGAGCATGTCGCGAAGCGCGGGTTCATCGTCGACCACCAGGATGGTCATCCGCTTATCCTTCGCTTGAGGCAAAGCCGGCGCCATGCTGCCGGGTGCCACCGTCTCGCCGGCCGCATGCCTCGGCAGGTAAAGCTTGATGGTCGTTCCGACGCCAATCCGGGAATCGATGGTGACGTATCCGCCCGACTGTTTCATGAAGCCGTGAATCATCGATAACCCGAGTCCGGTGCCTTCGCCGAAAGGTTTGGTGGTGAAGAACGGTTCGAACGCATGTTCGAGCACCTCGGGCGTCATGCCGGAACCGGTGTCCGTCACGCTAAGCAGCACGTAGTCGCCCGCCTGCACATGCGAGCCGAGAACGGCTTCTGCTTCCCGCATCGGCATATTCCTGGTCCGGATGGTGATGCGGCCGCCATCCGGCATGGCGTCGCGGGCATTGATGGACAGATTCAGCAGGGCGTTCTCGAGCTGATGCCGGTCGCACAATGTCCACCACAGCGCCTGGTCGACGTTTGCCTCGACGTCGATGTTCGGGCCGACGGTGCGCCTGATCATGTCGAGCATCGATTGCACCAGCAGGGTCACATCCACCGGCTTGGGAACGAGCGTCTGCCGCCGGGCGAAGGCGAGGAGACGATGGGTCAATGCGGCGGCGCGTTTTGTCGATGACATCGCGGCGTCCAGATTCTGTTCCAGGTGCGCCGTCTGTCCGAGGCCGATGCGCAGACGCATCAGGTCGAGATTGCCCATGATGCCTGCCAGCAGGTTGTTGAAGTCGTGCGCGATACCGCCGGTAAGTTGCCCGATGGCCTCCATCTTTTGTGCCTGCCGCAGTGCTTCTTCGGTCTGCCGCAATGCTTCCATCTGCAATCGCTCGTTCGTCACGTCGCGTCCGACCAGGTAGAGCAATTGCGCCTCAGGGGTTGCGGTCCAGGATAGCCAGCGGTAGGTGCCATCCTTGTGCCGGCTGCGGACGTCATAACGGCTGACCGGTTGCCCGGCCGCCAGTTGCGCCATGACCTGCGCCATCTCATATGCGTGCTCCGGATGGGCGAGCGCTGTGAAAGGCATCGCCTGCATGTCCTGCTCGGTCCAGCCCATGATGTTCGTGAATGCCGGATTGCAGGATAGAAAATAACCCTGCACCGACGCGACCGCCAGGATGTCCTGCGAGGTGCGCCAGATCCGGTCGCGTTCAAGGGTGCGCTCGGTGATGCGCACCTCCAGGATTTCATTCAGGCGCTTGAACGCCAGTTCCGCATCCTCGGCCTTCTTCTTCGCCAGGCGCAATTCCTCTTCATAGCTGCGCCTGCCGCGGGCATCCAGAAGGGTGGTTCTGATCAGCAGAGGGGTGCCGGCGCTGTCGCGCTTGAGCTTGGAATTGAGCAGTATGGGAATACGCTGCCCGTTGGCACTCAGCAGCTCGAATGCCAGTTCCTTGACGAAGCCCTGCATGAGCAGCAACGGACCGAAATGCGTGTCGTAGAAAACCCTGCCGGCCACCGGCAGCAGTTCCTGAAAACGTCTTTTACCCAGCAGCGCGTCGCGGCTGTATCCGGTCCATTCCAGGAACGTCGCATTGACCTTGATGATCGTGCCGTCAGGAGCCGTCGACAAATATCCGCATGGCGCCTCCTCGTAAAGTTCGTTGATGTCTTCTTCGAAGGGGCTGGCAGGCGACGGATTTTTTCCAGGAACCGGCATGAGCGTCATTGCTGCTGAAGATATTTCTTGATTTCGGCGATGGTTTCTTCCGGGGCGCTCAGGTTGGGACAATGCCCGGTGGCCTTCAACTGCACGAAACTGCTGTTCCGCAGTTGCGCATGCATATGACGTCCCACCGCCTCCGGTGCGATGACATCGTCGGAGCATTGCATGATCAGGGACGGCACCTGCAGTTTGGGCAGCTCGTCCCGCAGGTCGGACAGAAACGTCGTGCGGGCGAAATGCCCGGCGATCACCGGGTCGGTCCGGCAGAAGCTGTTTTCAAGTTCGCCCGCCAGCGCAGGCTGGCCGGGATTGCCCATGATGGCCGGGGCCATGGCGTTCGACCAGCCGAGGTAATTGGTATCGAGGAATTCGAGCATCTGATCAATATCGCTTCGCTCGAAGCCGCCGATATAGTCGCCATCATTGATATAGCTGGCGGAAGGTCCGACGAGCACCAGCTTGTCGAACAGTTCCGGCGCTTCGATGGCGGCCAGCACGCCGATCATGGCACTCACGGAATGGCCGACGAAGATCGCGCCGGTGCTTTCCGTCGCGCGCAGTATCTCGATGATGTCGCGCGCATAACCGTGCAAGGTATCGTATTTTGCCGGATCGAATTGCGACAGGTCGGACCCGCCTGCGCCGACATTGTCGAATACAACGACCCGGTATTCATTCTCGAAAGCCGGAGCGACATACCGCCACATGTTGTGATCGCAGCCGAAGCCGTGTGCGAACAGCATGGTCTGCGTACCCTTGCCTGACACTTTCACGTTGTTTCTCTTGAATACCGCCATCTGTGCACCATCAGCCATGGATTATCCTGCGTGATTGAATTGGATTAATAGAGTCGTCGCCATCACGGTGGATGACCGGCCGTTCAGAAGATGCAACCGGAGGTTAAGATCAGAAATGCAAGTCGAATCTAAGTTCCGTATCTAAGTACCCATTGCTCTTCCGTCGTGACCGAACCCGGGCCAGCAACTCCGGTATGCGCATGAAAGCAGAAACGCCGGCATCGAAATGGTTTCCTGATTGTATCCATCCGATTCTATTCAGGAAAATTTTCCGCCCTTCCTTTGCGCTTTAGGGGTGGGCTTTGCAGCATCCTTACCCCGGCCGCCGAAATCGCGATTGGTTTTGGGTGCTGATTTATCTTTGAAGTTCTTCTCGCTCACCCTCCGGTCGCCACCTTTCTTCGGCGTCGAAAACGGGGCGTTGTCCCCGGTGGATTTTCGATCCGCCGATGCCCGGCCGCCGGCGCTTGAGAGGCGTAACTGCTGTCCGGCAACGACGACTGTTTGCAGCTGATCGAATACTTCCTTCGGCATGCCTTCAGGCAGGTCAAGCAGACTGTAATCATCAAAGATTTCGATGCGGCCGATATGTTTGGCGTCGAGTCCCGCCTCATTGGCGATCGCGCCCACGATGTTGGCGGGCTTGACGCCATGCGCATGGCCGACTTCGATGCGGTAGGGTTGCATGCCCACATCCGCCTTCCGGTCCGCCTTGTCCTTGCGTGCGACCTTTTCCCCATGGCTGGCGCCGTCGTCACCGGTCCGGCCATGTGCTGCATGCGCCTTGCCGGACGGCCGTTTTTCTTCGGTCATCGAAGGGTCGCCATCGCGGGTGATATGCAGTTGCCGCCCGGCCACCCACACCGACTTGAGCTGATGGAGAAGTTCGTCCGGCATGCTGTCCGGGAGGTCGACGGTGCTGTAGTCATCATAGATCTCGATCCGGCCGATGTACTTGGAATCCAGTCCCGCTTCATTCGCGATGGCGCCGACGACATTGCCCGGCTTGACGCCATGGACATGGCCGACCTCGATACGGAAGGTCTGCATCCCGGCATCCGGCTGGCGCGTCACGCGTTCCTTGCGGGAGGCAGCCGGGCGCTCGGCCCGTTCAGCCCGGCCGGCCGGTGCCGGCCGGTCATCCGACCAGGAGCGTTCGGCCTGCGGTTCGCGCTTATTCTTCTCCAGCAGCAGCGGCACATCGCCGCGTGCAAGCTTGGCCAGGGCGGCGGCGATCTCGACGGCAGGAACATTGTGTTCGCGCTCATAGTCCTCGATCAGCGACTGGAACACATCCAGGCCGCCGGAGGTGAGGGCATCGCTGATCTGATCCTTGAACTTCGCGATCCGCACGTCGTTGACCGCCTGGATGGTGGGCAATTCCAGCATCGATATCGGCTGGCGGGTGGCCCGCTCGATGGCCTTGAGCAGATTTTTTTCGCGCGGCGAGATGAACAGGATCGCTTCGCCGCTGCGGCCTGCACGCCCGGTGCGGCCGATGCGGTGCGTATAGCTTTCCGGATCGTGCGGCACGTCGTAGTTGATCACATGGCTGATGCGCTCCACGTCGAGGCCGCGTGCCGCCACATCGGTGGCGACCAGGATATCGATCTTGCCGTCCTTCAGCTGCTGGATGGTGCGCTCGCGCTGCTGCTGCACGATGTCGCCGTTGATGGCCGCGGCGGAAAACCCGCGCGCCTGCAACTTGCCTGCCAGTTCCTCGGTGCCCAGCTTGGTGCGGGCGAAGATGATCATGCCGTCGAAGGATTCGGCTTCCAGGATGCGGGTCAGCGCATCAAGCTTGTGCATGCCGCTGACCACCCAATAGCGCTGGCGGATGTTGTCGGCGGTGCCCGTCTTGGCGGCGATGGTGACTTCGGCGGGATTGCGCAGATACGTCTGGGCGATACGCTTGATCGCGGACGGCATGGTCGCGGAGAACAGCGCGGTCTGGCGCGATGCCGGCGTTTTTTGCAGGATGGTTTCGACATCGTCGATGAAACCCATGCGCAGCATTTCATCGGCTTCATCGAGCACCAGCGTTTTGATTTTCGACAGATCGAGCGAACCCTTTTCCAGGTGGTCGATCACGCGGCCCGGCGTGCCGACGATGACATGCACGCCGCGCCGCAGCGCGCTCAATTGCGGGCCGTAACTCTGGCCGCCGTAGATCGGCAGCACATGAAAGCCGGGAATGTAAGTCGCATAACGCTGAAACGCTTCCGCCACCTGGATAGCGAGTTCGCGCGTCGGCGCCAGTACCAGGGCTTGCGGTGTGCTTTGCCGGATATCGATGCGGCCAAGAACCGGTAGCGCAAAGGCTGCGGTCTTGCCTGTACCGGTCTGCGCCTGCCCAAGCACGTCGCGGTTGCCCATCAGGATCGGAATGGTGGCTGCCTGGATCGGCGACGGCGATTCATAGCCGAGTTCGTTGAGCACCCGCAACAGCGGTTCGCTCAGGCCCAGCTCGGAAAACAAGGGGAAGGATGGTTCAGGCATGGATTGCTCGCAGGAGTGTCCTTTTCGCGAATTGCGAAAACTGTGGAGCGAAGTTTACCTTGTTTGTCGCGAGACCAACGAAGACGTTCGGTCCCGCCGACGCGCCGGGCGTATCGATCTGGCTGCCTGAAATTGGCCGTCGGAACTTTTTGTCCCCAAGGACTACTCATGCTGATTGGCAATCTGCCGACAGTCATTGCCATCGATGGCAGGCAGCCCTGCGATGCACCCCATACTCAAAAGGCCGAGTCATGCAACCGATCAGAAATAACCAGTTCTCCGGTTTCCAGCCCATGGCGGACGATACCCGGCCGCGCCAACAGAATCAGGCAACCGGTGCCGATCATTCTGAACAGGTGGGGTCAAGCAAGGCCGGCTCGGCCCGTCAGTATATGAACACGCGACGTCCTGACTGGGCTAACAGGATCCCGGACTATCTTGATCTAGTCGGCAAGCAGCTTAAAGAGCTGCCCGCCGAGTTGTTTGAAATGACGAAACTGACAAGGCTCAGATTAGGCCACAACCAGATCAGCGAGTTGCCTGCGGCGTTGGGTGAATTGAAGGAGTTGACCTCGCTTGACCTGAGCGCTAATCAGATCAGCGTGTTGCCTGCGGCGTTGGGTGGATTGGAGGAGTTGAAAGCGCTTTATCTAAGCAATAATAAGATCAGCGAGTTGCCTGCGGAGGTTAGTGAATTAAAGGCGTTGACCTCGCTTGACCTGAGCGCCAATCAGATCAGCGTGTTCCCTGCGGTATTGGGTGGATTTAATGCGTTGAAAGCGCTTTATCTACGCGATAATCAGATCAGCGTGTTGTCTGCAGAGTTGGGTGGATTGAAGGCGTTGAAAACGCTTGACCTGAGCCATAATCAAATCAGCGCGTTGCCGGACAGCATCCGCAATCTGCGCCATCTAAATCGTCTCGATCTCTCCAATAACCGGTTCACCACGGTTCCGGACATGTTGCTGGACTTGTCGAGCGACACGGAAATATTTCTCAGAAATAATCCGCTGCCGCCGGATGAGATTCGCCGCATTCACGATGCAGTGCAAACCCGGCGCCGCCAAGGGCTGGACGCCCCGACCTTCCTTCTGCCTGGCCTGCCACAGGAGGCTGACCTGGAGAATGCCCTGCGGGCGGCTGCCGACGCCGACATGAGCGTGCACATGCCCGGGTTGACCGCGAATATCGCCCGCCGCCTGGCCAAGCTTGCGACCCAGCTTCCGCAGCATTTGGCAGGCGATGTCGAGGCACAGCGTGCCGAAATGCGCCAGATCGGGCAACGGCTGGCGCAAGCCCTCTCGCAACATGGGGCAGAGCCGCCGGCGCTGGAAAAAGCAAGGAAAACGGCCGACCGCATGTTCGCCAGCGGCCTGGGCACCCGGCAGGATTTTTACAATGATTTTCAGCGATCCGCCGGTCATGTGCTGTCCTACGTATATCTGGCAATGGAAAAGCAATGGGACGACACGCCCGAGGCGGATCGGCCGCAAGCGCAGGCCAACGGCATCACGCAACTGATGCAACGCCTGGGCGAAGCGAACCGGTGGTGCGATACGCGGATGATCGAAGAAGTGTTCCAGCTGGTTGGCATGCCGCTGTCGGACTATGCGCAGGCGCATCCGGAGATCGTCATCTCCGCGCCCATGCTGTCGAATGCCGAACTGAGCGACGTGCTGCTGCCGGAGGCGACGCGCATCTACAACGAAGTAAAGCCGGCGTTGCAGGCTGAAACGAATGAACGGGAGGCCTTTCGCGCGGCCTTTGCGAAAGCGATGGAGCAGCATTCTTCCATCATGCCGGAGCAGTGGCAGTCCTACCTGAATGATCATATCTTCGGATCATGGGACGACTTCAGGGGCATCGCAGCCGAGGCGGCGGGCGGGGTGGCATCGGCCAGCACGAGCGCGCAGATCATGCCGCGTCGGTGAAGCGCGGCGCCGCCCTCAGAACTTGTCCAGCGATATCGCGCCGTTCCATTGCGCACCCAGCGTGTCCGCGTGGGCGGCCGCTACGGCAACACGTTCCAGCAGGCGTGTGGCAGCGGCGTCGCCGGGCTTGCGTGCGAGTATCTGCTCGAAGGCGCTGACGCTTTCTTTCCACCGCCTCGAACGGAAAGCTTCCAGCGCCCGCGCACTCAATTCACACAGGGCGGCATCCTCGCACGGCGTGAACACGCCGACCGGTTCTGTCTTGCCCTTGACGATGACGACATCCAGATGGCGCAGGCGGTGACGGTCGGACAGGCGGGACACCGTCTCTTCGGAAATCAGGATGGACGAGCCAAAGGCCTTGTTCGCGCCTTCCAGGCGTGCCGCGAGGTTGACCGCGTCGCCGATGGCCGTATAGGAAAAGCGCGATTCCGATCCGACATTGCCGACCACCACCTTGCCGGTATGAATGCCGATGCGCATCGCGATCTCGGGCAGGCCACGGGCGCGCAGGCGCTGCATCAAATCGTCCATTGCGGCCAGCATATCGACCGCCGCGTCGACCGCATGCTGTGCATGGGCGTCGTCGGCCAGCGGCGCACCCCAAAAAGCCATGATGGCGTCGCCGATGAATTTGTCCACCGTGCCGCCGTCGCGATGGATGATCGGCGTCATGGCGTTGAAATACTCGGTCAGGACTTCGACGGTCTGTTCCGCGCTCAGCTGCTCGGACATCGTGGTGAAGTTCGCCAGATCGGTGAACATCAGGGTCACTTCGCGCACCTCGCCGCCAAGCCGCAGCATCTCCGGCTGTTCGACCAGTTTCGCTACCACCTGCGACGGCACGTATTGCGAGAACATCGTCCTGATCTGCATCGCGCGCCTGCGCGCCAGCGCATAGCTCATCAGGCCGGAAATGCCATAGGCAGCGATGATCGCGGCAACCGGGAACAGGGGCGGCAGCCAGCGCTTCTCATGGACGAACAGCAGCAGGGACACCACGATCACCGATGCGATCATTGCCAATGCGAGCGCGGCCGTCGTGGCGGGATGCGCATTCGAGACGCTGTACAGCAGCAGGAGCACCAGCAGCAGGGTGATGACAATCACCGGTCCATCGGGAACCGGCTGCAATCCGCCGCCGGTGATCTGGTTGCTCAACAGGTTCGCCTGCACCTCGACACCGGGGAAGAGCCGGTCACCGGCGTCGATGACCGCGAAGGGCGAATTGAACATATCGACCTGCGAGTTCCGCAGCTCGCTCGCCGTGCGCACCGAGCGGCCGACCAGCACGATCTTGTCCTTGAAAAAGCCGGGCGGGAGCAGACCCGGTACCAGCGCCTGGTAGTAGGAAAGGGTATCAAAGGTGCCGCGCGGACCCGCGTATTCGATCATGCGCGCCGTGCCGGCGTTCGGGGGAAGCAGGCGTCCCGCATGCAGGGCGCCGAGCGCCGCGAGGCGGGATGCAAAGCCGTCGTCGCGCCACTCATGCCAGCGCACAACGAAATCGTCATCCGGCACGACGCCTGCAAATCCGGCGATCGCCCCGGCGTCGAGGAGCGGCTGTATCGGCCGCACATCGGTCCATATGGTCGCATTGCCGCTCTCGACCATTTCCCTCGATGCGGCGAGCACCACCTTGCCGGACCCGGCGATCGCATTCGCCAGCGCCTCGTCGTCTTTCCTGTTCGATGGTTCAGCGAACACGACGTCGAAACCGATCGCCGCCGCGCCGTCGGCGAGCACCCGTTCGATCACTCTTGCATGAAAACGCCGCGGGAAAGGCCACTGCGTCTGCAGTTCCTGGAATGTCGGCTCGTCGATCGCGAGGATGACGACCGGCACCGGCGCGACGCGCGGCGCGGTGAGCGAGGTATAGAAGTCGAAGGTCTTGAACTCCATCGCGTGCCAGGGGCGGCCGAGCGACAGGGCCCAGACCAGCAGCACGGCAAGCAGCCCGGCGGCGAACTGAAGACCGTGCTTCTTCATGCGGCGGCCGTGCGATCAGAACCGGTATCGCACATCGATCGTGTACCGCTCGGTCCGGCGGGGCGATTTTTTGCCGAACAGGTTCAGCGCGGCAAAGCCGACCATCCAGCGCTTTTCGGGAGATTCCCACATGCCGAGCAGGTCACCGCTCCAGCTTGCCGGCAGGGCGGTGAGGTTCTGCTGTTCCTCGAAGCGCTCGGAACGGTAGACCATGCGTCCGCTCAGGTAGAGCCTGTTGGGACCGGCCCAGGTAGTGCCGACGACGAAGGTATGACGCGGCACGAATGGAATGCGCTTGCCGGTCACCTGCCCGGATGGTTCGTCGCTGCTGTCGTAGGAACTGGACGTATGCTGGTGATGGTATTTCAGGTAACCCGACCAGTCCTGCCGGAACACGCGGTTGATGCCGGCGGAAAAGCTGCGCAGCGTGCCGCGTTCGAAGTCCGGTGATTCTTCCAGGACATCGACGGTCGACAGGTTCAGGGTCTGGGCATTGCGCAGCTGTTCGAGGAAAGGCAGGCTCGGCGTGCGCAGGTCGACACCCAATGTGCCGGGATTGTTGACCCGTGCATGATCGGCCTTGAAGGTGAGGAAGGTGCGATCGTTCGCTGTCCAGCCCACCTGCGCGACACTGCGCTTCATCCGGCCGCCGGCCTGCACAAGGCGGTCCTCGACGGGAATGCCGGCGGTTTCGACGTTGTTCAATGTGCCGACGCTGGAAGGCCGCAGCCAGTCCTGGTAAGCGGCCCGCACGATGACGTCATCGTTGGGGCGCAGCGTCATGCCGAGGCGCGGGGTGACGCGGTTGCGGGTTTCATCCTTGCTCTCGGCGATGGTTTCATCCACTTCGGTCAGCAGCGTAAGAATCCGGGTGCTTCCGTCAACCTTTTCGCGGACACGGTTGAACACCAGTGCGCCATCGAATGCGACCTGCTTCGACGGCGCGTGTTGTGCGGAAAGCGTCAGGGCCGAGAAGCGGCGGTCGATGCGATTCGAACCACCGAAGGCCATCAGGTCCTCGAACAGTGTGTCGGGATCCTCCGGGAAAGCGCCTGCAATGACACCCTCTGCGGCGACTTCGTTGTATTGCGATTCCTTTACATGCTCCAGTCCGACGGATATCCGCGTACTCGCACTGATGTCGGCGGTATGCCGAAGCTGGATGTCGTTGAACTTTTTATCCGGAGCGCCCGTGAGTCCCAGCAAGCCGACCAGGCCGTTTTGAACGAACAGGGTCGGCAAGTTGGAAAACCGCATTTTTTCCTTCGCACTGCCGGCCATGAACCAGGTCTGGGACGTCGGCGACCACCGATATGACAATCCGGCAGCATTCTGGCGCGTCGTGTAGTCGGCGGTACTGGTCAGGCCTTCACCTTCCACTTCGAACAGATTGTTGCGGCCACGAAGCTTGGCATCAAAATCGTTGTGATAGACGAACAGTCCGAGGTTATCGGTCACCTTGGTGCCGAGACCGGCCGTCGTGACGTTTCCGCGCACGTCGAAGGCGTCTCCGTCGATGACCATTTTGGGCAGATCAGGCGCGCCGACCGGGATCGGCATCTGATGTCCGATGGCCCGCTGATGCTGCAGGAAATACGCCACCGGCACCACCGAATTGTTCAGCCCGTTGACCGTCAGCGACGGCGCGGCAAGGCGTGCGAATTCCTTGTCGTACACCACATCGGCGGCGCCATAGTTTCCGGAACGCTGCAGCAGCGACGAGAAGCGATTGCTGGCGCCAAACGCGAGCGGATCGGTCAGGAAGCCCTGGAAGAGTTTCGAGTTCTTGTTGAACTCGCCCGCATAGCGGTCGGCGAGGAACAGGTGGCTGCCGCCCCAGTATGGGTAATAACTTTGCTGCGCGATCTCCAGCGCCCAGTCCTCCAGTCCGAAATAGGCCAGCGAGCTGCCGAGGTTGGCGCTGCCCTTTTGGTCGTTGGCGAGCTGATTGAGCGATTTCAGGTAGGGCAGGCGTTTGACCGCGTCACGCGACGCCTGCACGGCGTCGCCGGGCCGCGACAGGTCGGTGTAGATCTGCGACAGCAGCATGTAGGGCACCGGGTCCTTGTCGTCCAGTTCGCTCGCCTGCAGCAGGGTCGATATGGCGTCCTGCCGGCGGCCGAGCTGATAGTAGGCAACCGCCGTATAAGTCTTTGCGCGCGCATAGCGGGGTTCCATGACGCCGGCCCGCAGGAAGGCGCCGAGCGCCGCTTCGGGTTGCCCCTGCTTCAGCCGCAGCAGTCCCTGCGCGGTGAGTGCAAGGTAATCGGCCGGGTTCTGCGACAACGCGTCGGCGAGCGTCATCTCGGCATCGGCGAAGCGGTTGATGAAGGTATCGAGCATGCCGAGCTCGCCACGATAGCCGGCACCGCCTGGATTCAGTTCCAAGGCTTTCGTCAGGTTGTCGCGGGCGGGCGTGGTGTCCTCGCGCTCGGTATGCGCGCTGCCGAGGCCGAACCAGCCGCGGTCGTCGTTCGGTGCGAGCCGCTTTGCCTGTGCGTAGGCGTCGAGCGTGCCTGCGGCGTCGCCCTTGCGCCGTGCGAGTTCGCCACGCGCAAGATGCAGGTTGACGTTGTCGGCGTCCCGTGCCTGCGCCAGCGTGCGTTCGCTTTCCTCCACCCGATCACTCAGAAGCTGCACGCGTGCCAGTTGGGAGAGCAGGTCGGCGTTGCCGGGCGAGCGTTGCAGGCCCTTCTGCAGCACTGCCGCGGCGCCGTCCATGTCGCCGGTCACCATGCCGATGTCGGACAGCAGCAGATAAGCTGCGACCGGCACATCGCTTTCCTGCGCAATCAGGCCATTCAATTGCGTGCGTGCGCCGTTCAGGTCGCCGGACAGGATGCGACCGGCGGCAAGGAGGATGACGGGCCAAGACCGTTCGGGTGCATTGGCGAGCGCGGATTCGGCTCTGGCGAGGTCGCCTTTTGCCAGCGCATCCCTTGCCGGGGCCAGCCGCGCAGGCAGCTCGGCGGAGCGGATATGACGCAACGGATCAGCGGTAAGGGCGTTCACCCATTGCACGCGGTCGCGCGGATTGCTCAACAGGATCTTCACCGGCGCCTTGCCCACTTCGGCAATGGCAGCTTCATTCTTCGCGACGGTGACGCTGCCCTGCGCATTGAAGAAGTCTACCGTCCCGGACAGCACCGTCAGCATGGTCTTGCCGGCCGGGTCGACATCGAGTTCCCAGTCCGTACCGCGGATCGCCGCAGTGGCGGCGGGGGATTCGAGGTTCAGCCGGCTGTCGGAGGTGCGCTTGCTCTGCATCCAGGCGCGGCCGACCGACAGGGTCAGCGTTGTGACAGGTTGCGCAGGCGTTGCCACGCCCTTGATCTGCAAGACGGAGTTTTCATGCAGGCGGATTTGCGTCTGGTCGGCGAACAGCAGGGCCATCTTCGATGCCGTGGCGGTGCGGACGAATGCGCCGGCTGCCAGCGCCTGCCGGATCTGCGCGGCGGTCCATGCGGCACGCGCATCCTGGCGCTGTTCCCCCTTGCCTTGCACATCCAGAATTTCGGCGCTCGATCCCGGCGGCACCGCCGCCTGTACCCACACCGGCAATTGCAATGCTGCCGCCAGCGCGAGCTTCCTCTTGAATTTTGCCACGTGACTTCCCCTGTCCCAGGTTAATGCTGCCGCGATGTCGCCAGAGCAGTTTTCCGCAACGTGCAAGGGGGAATCCCGGACTTCCCTGCACATTTTTAAACCGCTTCAGGTGACAGAGCCGGCAATGGGCGTGGTCGCGCCCTGTTGTTTTTATGCTTGCCTAGCCTAATTGGTTCACCGCTTTCCGTTTCCAAAAGGAATCGAAAAGTGTTCGAATTATATAGGGCAAAAACGCTAAAAATACGCCAAAGTGAGGCTATTCCACGCATAAATGCCTGTTATTGCCTGGTGCTCCTTTGGGTGCTATCTTTTGGTACTTTGAAATGTTGCGCCTATTCAACGTTTCAGAATCATGTTTTCATGCGCCCTTAGTCCGGTGCCGCGCAGACGGATCTGCAAAAAAATTAAAAATATCGTTCCCTTGGAGAGCAAGTTTCATGAAACACGTGCAATTGATGGATGACGTCCATTTCCACGATTTACTGATGTCCGTGCTTCGTGATCTGTTCGGCGACTTTTGCGAGGAAGACCTGGCGAAGCTGCTGCCGCGCCTGCGGACCGTCGAGCTTTCGGCAGGCGATGTACTGATGCGCCAGGGCGATCCGTCCGATTCCATGTTCATCGTTCTCTCCGGTCGCCTGCGCGCCTATGTCGCCTCGGAGGAGGGCGGTTCGACGCTCATCGGCGAACTCGGGCGCGGCGATCCACTCGGTGAAATGGGCATCATCAGCGGCACGCCGCGCCGCGCCAGCATCCAGGCCATTCGCGATTGCGTGCTGGTGCGCCTGGCGGCGGAAGATTTCGAGGAAGTGCTGGTCTCCTGGCCGAAGGTTGCGCTGCCGCTGGCGCGCAAGCTGCTGGAGCGGCAGGCGCGCAGCAACCAGCCGCAAGTCACGCAGCGCAAGATCGTCAACCTGTGCGTGCTGCCGATCCATGACTTCAGCGGCGAAGCCGGCCTTGTGACATCGGTCTGCACCCGCCTGCGCAAGGAACTCGAAAGCGTCATCGCCCGCACCACGAATGGGCCCGGCGGCGCCACCGGCGTCGCGCTGTATCATCCGACGACCCTGCCGGCCGAGTTCGCGAACGGACGGTGGGAATCGTCGGAGGAACTGCACCGCAAGCTGCTGATGTGGCTGGACACCCAGGAACAGACGCATGCGATGCAGGTGTTCGTCGCGGATGACGGCGACAGCGCGTGGACGCGGCTCTGCATCCGGCATGCGGACCAGATCCTGCTGCTGGCGGACGCCGACGGCGACGCCACGCCCGGCAACATCGAACAACGCTACCTCACCCCCGGCAGCTACCTCAGCCAGGCAACCCAGACCCTGCTCCTGCTGCATCCGTCCTCGCGGCGCGCGCCGTCCGGCACCGCCCGCTGGCTCGACGCGCGTCCGCACATCGATACTCTCGGCCACTCGCATTACCACCTGCGGCGCAATACCGACGGCGACTGGGCACGTATCGCCCGCATCCTCAGCGGCAACGCCGTCGGCCTCGTGCTGGCGGGCGGCGGCGCGCGCGGCTTCTCGCAGCTCGGCATCATGCAGGCGCTCGAAGAACAGGGCATCACCTGGGACTACGCCGGTGGCACGAGCATCGGCGCGGTCATGGCCGCCTATGCCGCGATGGACCTGCCGTCGTCGCAGGTCCAGGCCCTGGCGCGCAAGTCCTTCTCCAAAAATCCAACCGGGGATTTCAACTGGTTGCCGCTGATGTCGGTGATGCGTGGCCGCCGCCTGCAGCGTGTCATCCGCGACGCGGTCATCGATGTGATGGGCGGCGAGGGCGGCATCGAAGACCTCTGGAAACCGTTCTTCTGCATCGCCTCCAATTATTCGCGTGCCCGCGCCGACATCCTGCACAAGGGGCCGCTGGCACTGATGCTCACCGCCAGCGTGTCGATCCCGGCAGCGCTGCCGCCGGTGCTGTGGAAGGGCGACCTGCTCACCGACGGCGGCACCTTCAACAACTATCCGGTCGACATCATGCGCGAACTGGGCGCCGCGAAAGTCATCGGCGTCGACCTGCGCCGCGACCGGTACCGTCCGCTGGAATTTCCCCAGATGCCGAGTGCCGAAAGCCTGCTGCTCGACCGCCTCACCCGCGGCCGCAAGACGCAGCGCTTCCGCGGCATTCCATCACTGCCGACGGTGGTGTTCAACGTCGCGGCCATGGCCAGCATGGCGCATGACAAGCGCATGCGCGAACTGGTCGACCTGCAATTCAATCCCGACGTCTCGCGCGTCGGCATGCTGGAATGGGAAGCCTTCGACCGCGTGCTCGACATCGGACTGAAGCATGGACGTGAGATGCTCGGTGCGGCGGAAGCGGGTGAGCTGTTGAGCCAGTTGCAAATGACGGGCAGGAACGCGGCAGAAGTGCCTGTCGATTTTGCGACGCAAAGGCCGAGGACGGTGCAATCGGCGCAAGCCGGGGTGGAACCGGCGGCGTCTTGAAAAGCGGTTAATTTTGACCCCTAATTGCACCACAAGCGCTTTCACCTCTTGCCGCGGCCAAGATAGACCCAGGACAGCAATGCCATGATTCCGGCTGCAAACACCAGGCTCCCAAGCGCCGTGACGGAATCAGGCGGCAGCTTGGTGATGATGTAGCTGCCTGCCGAACCGGCGCCCATGCGCAGGCAACTGATCAGCGCCGCCGCCGAGCCGACCAGCAGCGGCGCGGCGCTCAGGCCGCCAATCGTGGCGGTCGGCATCAATAGGCCATTCCCCGCGCCGAACAGCACCATCGGAATGGCCACTGACCATGGGCCGGGGGATGTCCACAGCGACAGGCCGACGATCAGCATGCCCGACGCGATAAACAACACGCAGCCGGCCTCGATCAGTGTTTCCGCTTTCGTATGGAGCGCGATACGGGTGGTGGTGAAGGTGCCCATCATGAAACCGAGTGCCGGCATCGCGGCAAACACCCCATAGTCGGCGGGACTGACATCCATGTGTCCGATGAGCAGCACCGGCGCGCCGGTCTGGTAGGTGAAGAGCCCGACCGCGCCGCACATGACGGGCAGCGTGTGGACGTGAAATTTGCGCATGCCGAGCAGGCCGACATAGTTGACCAGCATCGACCAGTGGCTGCTGACGAAGCGCTTATGGCCGGGGAGGGTTTCGACGAGCCGCCGCGTCGCGAGCGCGAGCAGTGCCACCGCGAACAATGCCACCACCACGAAATTTGCGCGCCAGCCGAACAGCTCCTGGATGTAGCCGCCGAAAAGAGGAGCGAGCATCGGGGCGACGGCGACCGCCATCGATACCTGGGCCGCCGCCTTCGCCGCCATCTGGCCGTTCAGGGCATCCTTGACCATCGAGCGCGATAGCACCAGTCCGCCGCTCGCGCCGATGCCTTGCAGGAGCCGCGCCGCCAGCAGCATCGGCACCGTTGCCGAGAACAGCGCGGCGACGCTGCCGATCAGGAAGACGGCCAGCATGAGGAGCGCCACCGGGCGCCTGCCGAGGCGGTCGCTCAACGGGCCGACAACGAGCGAAAACGCCGCCATCGCGCCGAGATAGACCGTCACGGTGTATTGCATCAGGTCGGGTGTGACACTGAACGCCGACGCCATGGCAGGAATCGACGGCAGATGCACGGCGGAGGCGAACAGCCCGAGCGCAGGCAGCAGGCTGATCATCCACAAAGGCGGCATGGCGAGGGATTCAGTATCGAGCGTGGCTGCCATGCATGGCCTTTTTTTGATAACTTATTTCATTGCTGTGCGCCACGGCGTTCCTGTCATTCCCCGGAAAAGTTTTGCAGGCAGGGATGCATTGCATGCGTAATGCGGTGCATCCCGTAGTCCCCGTCTTCACGGGGACGACGGCATTGATGTGAAAACTGCTTGCGCTTATTGATGCTGCTATTCATCCGTAAAGTTCGGCGGACGTTTCTCGATGAATGCATTGACCGCTTCCTCGTGCTGCCGCGTGTGGTGGGCGAGCGCCTGGAAGCTGGCCGACATCTCAAGCAGCGTTTCCAGACGGGTATGCTGTCCTTCCCGCATCAGGCGCTTGGTCATGCGCAGCGCATGCCCCGGATTCGCCGCGATCTTGCGGGCGATTTCCTGCGCCTTTTCCATGAGCTGCTCATGCGGCACCACCTGCGATACCAGTCCGCAGGCCAGCGCGTCTTCCGCCGTGATGGGCGCGCCGGTGAATGCCATTTCGCTTGCCTTCGACATGCCGACCGCGCGGGGCAGCAGCCATGCGCCGCCGTCGCCGGGGACGATGCCGAGCTTGATGAAACTTTCCGCAAAAGTGGCCCGCTCGGAAGCAATGCGGATGTCGCACATGCATGCGAGATCGTTGCCTGCGCCGACGGCGGGTCCATTGACAGCCGCGATCGTCGGCACTTCGAGGTTGTAGAGCGCCAGCGGTATGCGCTGGATGCCGTTCTTGTAGGAATAGCGGATCATCGCCGGTTCGACGCTGCGCCCGACGTTCTCGCGCATTGTTTTGACATTGCCGCCGGATGAAAATGCCGGGTCGGCGCCGGTGACGATGACTGCCCGGACCGAAAGATCCTTGGTGATGGCATCGCATGCCTCGGCGAATTCATTGATCGCCTCCGCGCTCGACAAGGCGTTGCGGATGTCCGGGCGGTTCATCGTCAGCGTGACGATCGCACCCGATTTTTCGTAGTTCAGAAATGCTGCCATTGTCGTTCTCCTTGCATGATTGATCGTGCTGGCGGTTACGGCACGTTTTTCTGTTTGACGACGCCACGCTCCTTCAGGCTTTCGATCGCCTGCTCGTCGTAGCCGAGTTCGCGCAGGACTTCGCTGGAATGCTGCCCGAGCAGGGGCGCCTGGTAGCGCACGCGCGCCGGCGTGGCGGAAAACCGGGTCGGCGGCGCGACATACCGGATCGGGCCTTCGGTCGGATGCGTGTCGTTTTCGAACAGGCCGACTTCCTTCAGATGCGGATGATCGATCAGTTCGTCGATGCCGTAGATCGGCGTGGCGGGAATGTCGAGTTCGTCACAGATGGCCATCCATTCCGCTGTACTGCGCTTGCAGGTGATCTGGGCCAGCTCGCGGTACATGTCGACGATATGCGCGTTGCGCGCGCGGCGGTCGGCAACGTCGTATTTCTCTACCAGTTCCGGGCAGCCGGCAATGCGGAAAAATGCGATCCAGTGATCGGCCGTGTAGGGAAGGATGGCGATGTAACCGTCGGTGGTGGGCGCCGGCTTGCGGCCGCCGACCAGCAGCCGGGCATAGCCGGCCTTCGCCGGCGGCGGATCGAAGGTGAGGCCGCCGAGATGTTCGGTGAGCATGAAGGACACCATGGTCTCGAACATCGGTACTTCAACATACTGTCCGCGCCCGGTACGCTCATGGTGGAACAGCGCCGCCAGCACCGAATTGACGACCGCCATGCCGGCCGTCTTGTCGGCTACCAGCGTCGGCGCGTAATCCGGCTGGTCCTTGCCCACGCTGTTGAGGCTGGCCAGCCCGCAGGCGGCCTGGATGATGTCGTCGAATGCGGGCTTGTCGCGGTGCGGCCCGGACTGGCCGAAGCCTGGCGCGGCGCAATAGACGATGTCGGGTTTGATCGACGAAACGACGTCATATCCCAGGCCGAGCTTTTCGATCGCGGCCACGCGCATGTTGTGGATGAAGATGTCGACTTCCGGGATCAGCTTCTTGACGATCTCCATGCCTTCCGGCGTTTTCAGGTCGACCGCGATGGACCGCTTGTTGCGGTTCACCGCCAGAAAGATCGAACTCATCCCTGCGTTCAGCGATACGCCGTTGGAGCGCATGAGGTCTCCTTCGGGAATCTCCACCTTGATGATGTCTGCGCCGTAATCCCCGAGGATCTGGGTGGCGATGGGACCAAGCACGACGGAAGTCAGGTCGAGTATCCGGACTCCTGTCAGGGGGCCATTTACGCCGTCCTTGCCATCGCTTCGATTTCCGCCGCCATGCTGCGCTGTTGCTTCTGTAACCATTCGTTGACCTATTTTCGGAGAGATTTCCAGGTGTCGTCGGACCATTCCTGCATGACCTGCGCCGACGGACCGGCGGCCCCCTGCAACCATTTGCCGCCGTCGATCGTAATCGCTTCGCCGGTGATGAATTCCGCGTTGTCGGATATCAGGAAGGTGCAGAGATCCGCCAGCTCCTCATGCCGTCCCACGCGCCGCAACGCAATCCCGTTCTCGATCGGTTCGCGATGCCGCTCCTTCGGCATCAGCCGGGACCACGCGCCTTCGGTAGGAAAGGGACCGGGCGCCACGCCGACCAGGCGAATGCCCTTCGGGCCCCATTCGACCGCAAGGCTGCGGATCATCGACAGCAATCCGGCTTTCGCCATGGCCGACGGCACGGTAAAGGGCGCGCCGGTCAGCGCCGACTGGGTCAGGATGCACAGCACCGTGCCGCGCCGCTGCTGCGCGATCCATCGCCGCCCGGCGGCGATGGTGCAGTGCGCACCGCCCTTGAGGACGATATCGACGACCGCGTCGATCGCCCGTGAGGAGAGATGCTCGGTACGGGCGAGAAAATTGCCCGCCGCGTTATTCACCAGCACATCGAGCGGCCCGCCTTCCCAGATGCGCGACATCATGGTTTCGACCGCAACGGCATCGCGCACATCGCAGACATGCGTTTCCACCGGGGTGCCGAATGCTTCCTCCATTTCGGCTGCGGTCCGTTGCAGCACCTCGGCGCGCCGTCCGCAGATGACCAGCCGGGCGCCGAGTTCGACATAACGCCGGCCGATGCTTTTGCCCAGCCCGGTGCCGCCGCCCGTGATCAGGACGCGTTTGCCTGCAAGCAGTCCGCTTTGAAACATGATGCCGTTCGCCTGAACCGACGCCACGTTTACTGCGGCTTGATGCCGGCCGTTTCGGCAATGCGGCGGAAGCGGGCAATCTCCGCATTCTGATACTCGCGCATGCCTTCAGCGGTATGGGGCATCAGCTCGCCGCCGGTTTTCTTGACGAACTCTTTCGCCGCATCGGAATGCAGGGCCTTCTGCATGGCGTCGGCCAGTTTCTTCGTGATGTCGTCGGGGGTGTCGGCACGCACGTAGAAGGAGGTCCATGAGTACGTCACATACTCGGGATAGCCGCTTTCCTTGATGGTCGGCACATCGGGGAATTCCTTGTGCCGGGTCTCGCCGGAGACGGCGATGGCGCGCAGCTTGCCGGATTTGAGCATCTCGGCCGCTCCGCCCATATCGACCAGGCCCACTTCGAGGTGGCCGCCGATCACGTCGGTGAAGATCGGTGCGCCGCCCTTGTAGGAGACGTTCGTAAACTTCACCTTGGTCTGGCTCGACAGCCATTCGAGGACCAACCGGTATCCGTCGGAATAGGTACCGACGGCAACCTCCCTCTGCTTGGCCGCTGCCACCAGGTCGGCAATGTTCTTGATGTTGGAGCCCGGCGCCACCACGAGGCCATTCATGCCGCGCGTCACGCCAGAGATCGGCTTGAGATCCTTGATGGGGTCATACGGCAGATTTTTGATCGTGACCGGATTCACCGCGATGGGGGAGTTGCTGGCAAGCAGAATGGTATGGCCGTCCGCCGGCGCATTCTTCACGGTGTTCACAGCGATGATGCCGCTGGCGCCCGGACGGTTTTCAACAATGAAGGACTGGTTGAACATCTTGCTGAGCTGTTCGCCGAAAAAGCGGGCCGACGTATCCGAGCCGCTGCCGGCGGTGAACGGCACGACGATGCTGACGGTCTTGGTGGGGAAGGCCTTCTCCTGTGCCTGGCTGGCCGGGCTGGCGGCCATCAGGGCGGTGAAGGTCGATAAAGCAACGGTTGCGACTGCTGCAAGTTTCATTTCGTCTCCTTTTATAGATAGGAACAAACACACCTGCGGATATGTTTCCGCTTCAGATTTCCGTCAGCATCGGCCAGAGTGCATCGGCGCCTTTGCTTGCCACCATGCGGCCGAGCCGTGTCTGCCAGTACGTTTCATTACCGAATTCATCGCGCCATGACCACAACCGGCGGGTGCTGAAGTGCAGGTTGTGTTCCCGCGTGTATCCCATCGCGGCATGCACCTGGTGCGCGATTTCCGCGCCTTTCCCGGCTGCTTCGCCGGTGCGCGCCTTGGCGATCGCGATCGCCAGTTCGTTAGGCGCGGTAGCCGAGGCTTCGACGGCGGCATGCGCCGCCGCGCTGGATGCCGCGGCGTGGCCGGCCAGCACCGCGAGCAGGTGCTGCACCGCCTGGAATTTTCCGATCGGCCGGCCGAACTGCACGCGCTCGTTGGCATACTGCAGCGAATAGGCGAGCAGGCGTTCAAGGGCGCCGGCCATCTGCACGCTCCGGTATAGCGCGCCCTCCAGTTCCAGACGGTTGTGTGCATCGTCGAGCGGTGCGGCCGCGATCAGCGGCGCGGCCTCGAAGTCGAGATGCACGCGCGGCTCGCCGGCGAGATTTTTCTCGATCGCCTGCGCCGTGCCGGTCGTCTTCACCAGCCCCACCATCGTCTTTCCATCCTGCTCGGTGATCACCACCGCGTGCTCGCAGGTATTTCCCCAGGGGACGCGGCGTGCGCTGCCGGAAATCGTCGCGCCGCTGCCGGCCGCCCGCAGGGGCGTGCGGACAATGGTCATCGGACCGTCAGGAACCGCAAGGCCGACCGCGGCGAGCATTCGCCCGGCAAGCATCGTTTCCGCCAGTGGCACCGGCGCGGCATGGTAGGCGCTTCGCCGCAGTACCGCCATCGCATCGGCAAATTCGAAGCCGACGCCGCCGGCGGCTTCCGGCAAGGCGGCCCGCGTCAGGCCCACGTCCTCCATTGCCTGCC
This sequence comes from Noviherbaspirillum sp., assembly GCF_035944575.1. Classification (GTDB taxonomy): domain Bacteria; phylum Pseudomonadota; class Gammaproteobacteria; order Burkholderiales; family Burkholderiaceae_D; genus Noviherbaspirillum. Next base: position 41,671 of record NZ_DASZBA010000208.1, on the reverse strand, counting down.
ACAGTTCGGCGGGCCACTTGCCGGCTTCGGCGCTCTCGCGTACCGCTTTCGTGCAGGCATCTTCAAAAATCCGGTCGGTGGTCCGGATCAGGTCATCTGTCATGTCGTTCATCGCAATCCCAATCCCCGGGCAATCATTCCGCGCAAGATCTCCCGCGTGCCGCCCCGGATCGTGAAGCCGGGTGCGCGCAGGATCGTCATTCCAAGCAGTTCCGCATAGCTGTCGCCGTCGCCCAGCGTCGGCTCCGTCGGGATCAGGTGACGGAAGACTTCGGGGATCTCGCGCTCGAAAGTGGTGCCGATGTCCTTCACGAGAGCCGCCTCGACGATCGGCTGTTCGCCGCGCGTCAGCATGCCGGCGATCGAGGTGGACATGCGCCGCAGGGTGGCGAGATGGGCAACAAAGCGGCCGATCTCATTGGCCGCGCGATCGTCCGGTTCGGACCCGATGACGCGCATGGATTCGGCGAGCAGCTGGTAGGTGCTGAGAAAACGATCCGGGCCGGAGCGCTCGAAGGCCAGTTCCCCGGTCACCATCTTCCAGCCGGACCCGACTTCGCCCATCACCATGTCGTCCGGAACGAAATACTCGTCGAACACGACTTCATTGAAGTCATGCCCGCCGTACAGGTTGTAGATGGGACGGACGGTGATGCCGGGCTGCGACAGGTCGATGATGAACTGCGTCAGCCCCGCATGCCGCTCTTCCTCCTTCGGCGCGGTGCGGACCAGCGCAATCATGTAGTGAGCCCGGTGGGCGCTGCTGGTCCATACCTTGGTGCCGCTGATCCGCCATCCGCCGTCAACCTGGGTGGCGCGGGTGCGCACCGCGGCAAGGTCGGACCCGGAATCCGGTTCGCTCATGCCGATGCTGAAGAAGCACTGGCCGGATGTGATCTTCGGCAGGATCTCCCGCTTCGCCCGATCGCTGCCGTAGCGCAGAATCTGGTGACCGCTCTGCCGGTCCGCAACCCAGTGCGCGCCGACGGGCGCGCCGCCGGCGAGCATTTCCTCCGTCATGACATAGCGCTCCAGCGCGGTTCTTTCCTGGCCGCCGTACTGCTTCGGCCAGGTCATGCCGATGAAGCCGCGTTCGCCGCACTTGCGGCTGAATTCGGCATCGAACGACGACCAGGAATTGCGCTTCGGCGTGAATCCGCCGCGCGCTACTTCCTCGGCGATGAACGCGCGCACTTCCTTGCGCAGGTCCTCGACGGCGGCCGGCATCTGGACCGGCTCGAATTTGAATTCATGCATTTCGTCTCCTCGCTCCTGTGCAAGCGGCTATCCGGGTGCTTGCACGATGTGGAAAATTTATCGTGGACGCCGTAGGGGTGTAAAGCTAAAATCGCATAATGTTTTGAAATCACACATATGTGTTTTGAGGCGTAATTCCTCACGGAAATGAATCCTCTCCCGTAGGCAAACCACTGGTTACAACGTTCATGGAAAAAAACCTCGTCAAATCCGCTGCCCGTGCCATCCAGGTTCTGGAATTCTTCGATACCGTCAGGCGCGCCAGCCCCGTCGCCGAGGTTGCGGACCATTTCGGCTGGCCGCATTCCAGCACTTCTGCGCTGATGCGCAGCCTGGTCTCGCTCGGCTACCTGCATTTCGACGCCGGCGCGCGGACCTACATTCCGTCCATGCGGGTTGCGCTGCTCGGCGACTGGCTGCATGGCCCGATGCTCTCGCATGGAAAACTGTCCCAGCTTCTGGAGCAGCTCAACCATGCAACCGGCGAGACGGTCGTACTGGCGGCGCAGAACGGACTGCACTCCCAATACCTGCGTGTGCTCCAGGGAACGAACACGCTGCGCATGCATCTGCAGATCGGTACGCTGCGGCCGCTGCTGTCGTCGGGTACCGGCCGAATGCTCCTGACGCAGATGGACGACGGCACGATCCGCAAGCTGACGCGCAAATTCAACCTGGCCAGCGATGCGGCCCATCCGGTCAATGCCGAGGAGTTGCTGCGGCAAGTGGCCGAAGACCGTGAGCGCGGCTACGCCGTATCGATGAACCAGGTCACGCCGCATGCCACGCTGATCGCCATGCTGCTGCCGACGCGGCCGACGGAAAAGCCGCTGGCAATCGGCATCGCCGGCCTGACCGACCGCCTGATCGCCAATGAGCGGAAATACGTCAGGACGATGCAGGAAGCGATCAATGCCTTGTTTGAATAGGGCGGTCGCAGACACGACAACATAACCAAGGAGCGCACCATGCAAAGCGGCATATACACCTATCCCGGAACCGGCCGGGTGATTTACGGCATCGACTTCGCGCAGGCAATCGCCGATGAAGTCGAGCGCGTCGATGCACGCCGCGTCTTCGTGCTCGCCGGCGGTACCCTGGCGCGTGAAACCGATGTGGTCCGGCGCATGAAAGCCGCGCTAGGCGACCGCTTCGCCGGGCTGCATGCGGGGATAGGCGCGCATACGCCGCGCAGCGATGTCGTGGCCGCGGCCAACGCCGCGCGCGCCGTGTCGGCGGACCTTCTGCTCACTGTCGGCGGCGGATCGATCACCGATGCGGCGAAGATGGTCTGCATCTGCCTCGGCAACGACATCACCGATCCCGCGCAGCTCGATGCGCTGCGCACCATCACGGACGCGGATGGCAAAACCGTTCGCCCAAGCTTCATTCCGCCTTCGGTAGCGTCGGTCGTGATCCCGACGACGCTCTCGGCAGGCGAGTTTTCCGCCGCGGCCGGATGCACCGATACCGAACGGCAGGTCAAGGAATCCTACTTCCATCCGCAGGCGATTCCACGCACCGTCATCCTGGACCCGGCAGTCACTCTGCACACACCGGAATGGCTGTGGCTGTCGACGGGCGTGCGCGCGATCGATCATGCGGTGGAAGATCTGTGCGCCATCAACAGCAAGCCGTTCTCCGACGCGACGTCCTATCACGCGCTGCGCCTGCTCGGCAGCGGCCTGCGCGCCTGCAAGGCCGATCCGTCCAACCTGGCGGCCCGCCTCGACTGCCAGCTCGGTGCATGGATGTCGATCATCGGCACCAGCGCCGGCGTCACCAAGGGCGCGAGCCACGGCATCGGCCATGTACTCGGCGGCACGGGCGGCGTCCCGCACGGTTATACGTCCTGCGTGATGCTGCCGCATGTGTTGCGCTTCAACTTCCCGGTAAACGCGGAACGGCAGGCCTGGGTCAGCGAAGCGCTGGGCCGCAGGGGTGAACCGGCTGCGGATGTCGTCGCGACGCTCATCGCCGAGCTTGGCATGCCGCAGACCTTGCGCGATGTCGGCCTGAAGGAAGACCTGCTCGATCTGATCGCGCAGAATGCCATGCACGACCGCCTCATCCATACCAATCCACGCAAGATCGACGGGCCGGCAACGGTGCGCCAGTTGCTGGATGCGGCATGGTGATGCAATAGGGAGAAAAAAAGACAAGGAACGATTGCCGCCTGCGCGGTCTATAGACCACATCCCGTCTATTCAAGACCGCCGAAGAAGCTTTCCATGACCCGCCTGCATCAACGCTTGACCGTTGTCTTGCTCACTTACAACCGCATCGACGAACTGCTGCGTACACTGGAATACATGACCCGGCTGCCGGAGCAGCCTGCCATGATCGTCGTGGACAACGCATCGACCGATTCCACGCCGGCAATCGTTGCGAAGAATTATCCGCAGGTGCGGATCGTCACCACGAGCCGCAACATGGGCGCGGCGGCCCGCAATATCGGGGTGCAACTGGCACAGACGCCGTATGTGGCCTTCTGCGATGACGATTCCTGGTGGGCCGGCGGCTCCCTGGAGAGGGCGGTCGGCATCCTCGACATGTATCCCGTCATCGCCGCCGTATGCGGACGCGTATTGCTCGGCGACGCGGAAAGGGAAGACCCGATATGCGGCGTGATGGCAGCCAGTCCCCTGCCTTCCACTGGCATGCCGGGACCCGTGCTGCTCGGCTTCATTGCCTGCGCGGTGGTATTCCGGCGGCAGGCGTATCTCGATGCCGGCGGCTACGAGGAAAAGTTTTTCGTCGGGGGAGAGGAGGAATTGCTGACGCTGGATCTCGCGGCGGCGGGATGGCGCATCGTGTACGTGCCGCAACTGACGGTGCACCATCATCCATCGCCGCAACGGGACAATCCCGGGCGGCAGAAGATCGTACTGCGCAATGCGCTATGGGTTGCATGGCTGCGCCTGCCTGCCGCCAGCGCATGGGCGGAAACACGGCGCCTGTGCAGGTCGGCGCCGAGCTGGCAGGTGCTGAAGGCGGCACTGCTGAATGCCGCACGCGAACTGCCGTGGGTGCTGCGCAAACGCAGGGTACTGCCGCAGCAGGTGCACAGCATGTTCAGGCAATTGCGGACCTGAACGGGACCGCCCTGCGCGCTGGCTGCAACGGCAATGAATGCCTTGCGCAGAGAAGGGTCAGATCACGCCCTGCGCCAGCATCGCATCCGCTACCTTCACGAATCCGGCGATGTTGGCGCCGTCGATATAGCTCACGCTGCCATCGGCCTGCTGTCCGTACTGCAGGCAGGATTTATGGATGTTGCACATGATCTGCTTGAGACGCTGATCGACTTCTTCCCGGTTCCATGACAGGCGCATCGCGTTCTGCGACATTTCCAGGCCCGAGGTCGCCACCCCGCCGGCATTGCTCGCCTTGCCCGGCGCGTACAGCACGCCCTGTTCCTCGAAAAATGCCGCCGCTTCGGCGGTGCAGGGCATGTTCGCGCCTTCGGCAACGCACACCACGCCGTTCCTGACGAGCGTGTTTGCATCGTCGAGGTCCAGTTCGTTCTGCGTTGCGCAGGGAAGCGCCACATCCACCGGCACATGCCATGGCGTCGCCCCTTGTTCGAAACGCGTGCCGGTCACCTTCTGCGCATAATCGCTGACCCTGCCACGCAGATGATTCTTGATCTCCATGAGAATCGCCAGTTTCTCCGGCGTGAATCCATCTTCGTCGATGACCGTGCCGCTCGAATCGGATACCGTCACCACTTTCGCGCCGAGCTCCATGGCTTTTTCCACCGCGTACTGCGCGACGTTGCCCGAGCCCGACACGGAGATCCGCATGCCGCCGAGCTGCCTGCCTACCCGCGCAAGCATCTCCTCGACGAAATAGACGGTACCGTAGCCGGTGGCCTCGGGCCGCATCAGCGAACCGCCGAAACTCAGTCCCTTGCCGGTGAATACGCTTTCCGCGCGATTGGTCAGTTTCTTCACCATGCCGGTCATATAGCCGACCTCGCGGCCGCCCACGCCGATATCGCCTGCCGGCACATCGGTGTCGGCGCCGACATGCCGGAACAATTCCATGACGAAGGCCTGGCAGAAGCGCATGACTTCGCCGGGGCTTCTGCCTTTCGGATTGAAATCGGAACCGCCCTTGCCGCCGCCCATGGGCAAGGTCGTCAATGCGTTTTTGAAAGTCTGCTCGAAGGCGAGGAATTTCAGGATCGACAGGTTCACCGATGGATGAAAGCGCAATCCGCCCTTGTAAGGACCGATCGCCATGCTGTGCTGCACGCGGTAACCGCGATTGACCCTGACCTCGCCCTTGTCGTCCACCCACGCCACGCGAAACTGCACGACACGCTCCGGCTCCACCAGCCGGTCCAGAAGGCCATGCTCCGCATAGCGCGGATGTTCGGCGATGTAGGGCCAGATGCTTTCCATGACCTCCACGACGGCTTGATGGAATTCAGGCTGTCCGGGATTGGTTTCACGGACGTGAGTGAGGAATTCTTCGAGGTTCTGATAACGCATTACAATCTCCGTTTTTGTTGTCGTTGGTCTATTTAGAATTCTGTTCGACAGGGCGAATATAGACGCGTTCCTGACCATGCTTGTGAGCATGTAACGATAGCGGGGTTATCGCTACATTGATATGACTGCGTTGAAAGTAGTCACTGCAGGGTTGCTACCCCTTTACCGGGGGAGGGCGAGGGCCGCCCGGCATAGGGCGGCCCTCGAGGGGATGGCAAGGTTGATCAATTGCATGCAGCAGCAGCGCGATTGCGCTATGTATCCGCCTGCGGGCAACAACGAAATTCGGCTGCCTGCAGTCTGCAGCGTTGGCATCGTGCCGGCCGGGCTGCCGTTGTGCTCAGCGGGCCCGCGCTGTTATGAGAGCACAGTTTGGTCTGAACTTTGCCCGCCGGTCACCCAGAGCGTTGCGCAGTTCGTGAATGCTGATTCCGGTGACTTCGGATATCCAGAGCAACATCGATGCTGCTATCGGGATACACCCGGCGCGGATATTAAGAATGACGTCCTTTGTGATGTTCAACTTTTTGGAGAGGGCTTTATCGCTGGAAAGCCCAAGCTTTTTCATGAGGGTGTCGAAAAGACGATTGGGATCGTAACGTTCGGTTGAAACTTTATGGTTCATTGTTTCCTTTCAATATAAAAAGCCCATCCGCCTGAAGCGGTCCAAGCGGATGGGCAGCCACAATACGGGCCATAGGAGTAACCCGGAGCAAGCTCGTGGCAAAAGTGTGCAACAGTGTATGTCAAAGGCGATTCAGGATACGTGTTGCGAACGGATGACGCCGCTGCGTATGTTGATCCAGTCGATCTCCTCACCGCTTTCGAGGCTTACCGTGCCGAAGCGTTCGTAATTCGCCTCGTTGCTGGAAACTCGTTCAACCACTTGTCGTGCAAGGTCGAGACTCGGTGCGTAGACAGCGAATGTCCCGAGTATCCAAGGATGTTTCATGGTGCTGGAAGTATTGGTCATGGCCGTATGTGCAAAGCGCTGAATAAGACAACATTGTGCTCCTGCTGCGATGTCGGATCTGTCTACCAGCAGACAATAGCGCAAGATTATGTATTGAATATTTCTATCGTAATGAATGACTGAATTAACGATGCACTAACATCGCTTGATAGTTCGCGGCACCTGTAATCTGGAAACTCTTCTTCCGCATCGTGTCCAGCGCAGTCGCAAATTAACGAAAGTAAATAGTTGTATTCGACAATTATCTTTACAGGTGGCTGCATCGGCCGGTTTATTCAAGTCATGCACGCCAGATGCGCTCATCTGCAACATGCCGCTTCACTGAAGCTCTTACAACGGCGCGGGAAGAATTACAAGGCCGTTATGGCTTGCGCGCTCACCTTTCAGTGTCGGCGAGTTCGAATCATGGACCGGCACGATTCTCGCTGCATCGCTTCCTTTTTTACAGGAGGTCTCAATGAAAATACGACTAAAGAAATTGCCTGAACAGGTCATGGTGATCACCGGCGCAACGAGCGGCATTGGCCTGGTTACTGCGCGCAAGGCGGCAAAGCAGGGCGCGAAGCTGGTGTTGGTGGCGCGCAATGAAGATGCATTGAAACAAGTGTGCGACGAACTCAATGGACAGGGCGCTGAAACAACGTATGTCGTGGCAGATGTAGGCAAGGAAGATGAAATCCGCCTGGCGGCATCGACAGCGATCCAGCGCTTCGGTCGTATCGATACCTGGATCAATAATGCCGGCATCGGCATGTTCGGCCGCAATGAGGAAGTATCGACGGAAGACAAGCGGCGTTTGTTCGAGACCAATTTCTGGGGCGTGGTTTACGGCTCGCTTGCCGCGACCGAACATCTCAAGCGCAGCGGCGGCGCGTTGATCAACATCGGCAGCGAAGTGTCCGATGTTTCGGTGCCGTTGCAGGGGATATACGCAGCCTCCAAGCATGCGGTAAAGGGCTTCACCGACTCGCTGCGCATCGAACTCCAGGAAGCCGGAGCGCCGGTATCGGTCACCTTGATCAAGCCGGGTTCCATCGACACCATGTTCGCCGTGCATGCGAAGAATTACATGGATGTCGAGCCGAAACTGCCGTCACCCATCTATGCGCCGGACATCGTCGCCGATGCCATCCTGCATGCAGCCACTCATCCGGAACGCGACATCTTCGTCGGTGGCGGGGCCAAGATGGCTGCAGCCGGTGCGTACTACATGCCCGGCGTGATAGATCGCCTGATGAAGCGCGTGATGTTCGGCCAGCAACGATCCGATACGCCGGCGCGCCACCGTGCAAACAGCCTGTACTCACCATCGCAGGATCTGAAGGAGCGCAACGGCGTTGGCGGGCGTACGCGCGAGACCAGCCTCTATACGAGCGCAATCACCGGCGCCAAGTCGAACAAAGCGTTGATGCTTGGCGCCGGACTGGCATTGGCGGCAATGTGGCAGTTGCGACGCAATGGCGGCTTCAAGCACAAATATGCAGTGCCCAGGCAGACATGATCATGCAGGTCTGACTACTCCGCAGGCTGGTGATCCGGGTTTGTTGCGTGCGGGACCGCAGCCCGCTGCGCGGCGGCCTGGCGGGCGATGAATCCGTCAAAGGCCGCAAGCAGCGGTTGGTACCGCTGTGCATCGCCTTCCAGTTGCATCAACGCATGGCACACCGCCTCCAGCGTCGAAAGCTGTCCGGTACGGTGCGCCTTGCGGATCAGGTAGCGCGAGGCCGGCACATCATGCAACCGCAGTCGGGGTAATCGCTGCAGCAATGGATTCAGGTAAAGCATCTTCCGGCTCTTGCGCCAGGTGCCGTCCAGAACGACAAGGCGCAGTTGCGCGGGATGGTGCAAAAGCGCCTCCGGCAGCGTGGCTGGTTCCGCCAGTCCCAGCGCCGCCGCTTCAGGAGTGTCCGGGTAGAGAAGGATCGGATGCGGCGCATGTGACCGTGATTGAAACGGCTCATCCAGCAGCGCTTGCAGCATCTGTTCGTCGAACCGTTCGCCGACCACCAGCCGGCTATGGGGAAGACTGAGATGCAGCAGGCGCGCGCTGCCTTTTGCATTGTGCACTTCCATCGGATGCTGCAGCACGAGCACGTCGACCATGTGGGCGGTAGGGGTGATCCAGCCGCAGATGCAGGCGCGTTCGGGACGCAGGCAGGTGCCGCAGGTTTGGCGCTTTGAATCGGATTGCATCACGGACAATGGCAGGCTATGCGTGCGTACCCGGTTGCCGCCTGAGCCAGCTTTTTGCCGACTCGATGTCCTCGAAGGCCTTGATGTCGACCTGCGCGGGACTGAGCAGAAGCAGTGCGCCTTCGGCGGAGATGCGGGAGAACCTGCTTGGGCCGTAGACATGGGCGAAGGATTTGAGGCCCGCTTTCCTGGCTCGCGGCAGCGCATCATAAATCAGCCAGGTGGCAACGCCCATCCAGATGCCGAGCGTGTTGCTGTTGTCGTTCAGGACTCTCGAAGCCTGATGTTCCTCTAGCATGCGGATCATGCGGTTGATGCCTTCCTTGACCGATTTGTCGGTCTGGTATCCCTTCCAGTTCGCGTACAGCCAAGCGTTCTCTTCGTCATACACCATGTCGAGGAAATGTTCGCCGTATAGATTGTCAACCATGGTCATTTGGACAAACGGAAGCGACTCCTGTTCAATCACTTCCGTGGCATTTCACACGGAACGGCCGGCTGTCGCCATGTGGAAAAGGAAAGGGTGGGAAGCGGAGTCAATGGCGATAAGTCCGCATGACCGCACTCGGTATTCAAACGGCTCATGTCTTCTTGAGTGAATTCAACAATTCGGCAAGCTTCCTGCTGTCAGCCGGCTTGACGAAATGGTGGTCGAAGCCGGCGTCGGCTGCGTTGTTCATGCCATGCTCCTGTCCATAGCCGGTGACTGCTACCAGCACCGACGACCTGCGGACGATACGGGAAAGGGGCTGCCGTCTTTCCTGAAAAAGAGGTCTTCGTGATTCCGGACATGCTGGTTTTTGCCGAGCGTGCATCCTATCGGACACTCTTCCAGCGGAAAAGGGCTTCCGTCGGGACGATGATGGTGGACCAGGTCATGCAGCGGTTTTGCCTGCATTTCCTCCATCGTGAAGCCGGTCATGTCGAGCCACGACTGGTTGGCATAAATGCAGGTGCCTTTATCGTCCATGACGACAAGTCCATGAACGGAATTTTCGGCAATCGTCCGTGCGAGCCGGGCCGCTTCGGGGAGCTTGTGCTCCATCAGTCTTTTATTCATATCGGTAATGCGGCAACGGAATGAGGAAAACCCGAGGCGCGGTGGCTCGCGGCGGCGATATGCGGATCAGGGTATCACAGTGCATGGCGCTACACGAACGGACGATGGTTGCGCTGGGCGTCGATGTACCGGGCAAGGCGGTTGCGGTCCAGGACGGTGATCGACCCCTTTCTTTTAACGATGAGCCCGCTGCGTTCGAACGTGCCGAGAGTGATGGTCACCCAGGTACGGGTGGCTCCGACCATCTTGCCGAAATCCTCCTGCGTCAGTCCGCTGACGTTCAGTCGCAGGCCGGACGGGTCGTTCGTATCGGGTTTTCCCAGCGTCGTCAGGATCGTTGCCAGGCGAACCACCGCAGAGTCGAGCGCCACCGGCACGATGCCATCGAGCGTCTCCGCCGCCAGCGTCGCCAGTATCGTCATGATATTGCGCGCGAATTGCGGTATCGCGTCCATGCATCGGTAGAGGTCCTGCGTCGTGAGAATGCTGGCTTCGACATGATCGATGGATTCGGCGCAGACGATGCGCGGCTTCCCCAGGACCGCAGCGGCCAGTCCGAGAATGCGGCCACTGTCCATGATGCCGAGCGTGAACTCGTCGCCGTGTTCCGTGCCGGCGTAGAGCCTTACCCTGCCATGCCGGATGATGTACAGGGAGTCGCTCGGCTCTCCCTGCCTGAACAGGGACTGCCGGGGCTCGCAGGCGATGGAGCGCATGCGTGAAAGGACGTCTCCCCGCTGTTCCGGTGTCAGCTGGGCCAGGGCGATGTCCCAATTGGGCGGTGGCATGGTCTCTTGCACGGAACGAGTATACCGGGAACATCCGGACCGCCGGGAGCGTAAAGGCGGCCGCCATGCGTGCAAGGGTTAACTTCTTAACCGACGCGCCCGCGCCTGCACAGCATAATCGACGCCGATGATTCCGGGTTGCCGTGTATCCGGACTGGAAGATGGATGAGAACCCAAGGAGACGCCATGACCGTGTATGTGATCGTTCAACTGACTTTCAGGAAACGTGATGCCTACGATAGATACCAGGCGCGATTCGCCGACGTATTCAGGCGCTTCAATGGTCGGCTTCTCGCCGCCGACGAAAAGCCGCAGGTGCTTGAAGGCCAATGGCAGGGAGACAAGATCGTCCTGCTTTCCTTTCCGGACGAGACGTCTTATCGCGACTGGGCGGATTCCCCCGCCTATCAGGAGATCGCGAGGGATCGCAAGGCGGGCGCCGATGCGGTGGCCCTGCTGGTGCGCGGGATCGACGGATACCGGCGCTGAATCGATTTCAAGCGGCGTTATCCTTTCGGCCTCAGAAGTCCGGTGTCATAGATGCTGGTGATCTTGGTGAACTTGCCGAGATCCGTTGTCAGTTCATACACATTGACACACTCGAATGCGATCGTCCGGCCATCCTTGCGCACCCATGTATAGTGAAAATGCAATGCGATGTGCCGCTCGTCGTTCATCGCATGAAAGACATTGATCAGCCGCCCGAGCGCGCGGCTGATGTCGGTGTCTGCGAAAAAACGGTCGTGGTATGACTGCGCATCCAGCGTCCCGTATAGCGGCGATACGACGACGGCCCCCGTCTCGAACAATTGAAGCACTTTCTCAAGTTCCCCTTTGCCCAGCACGGCCAGATATCGTTTGCAAAGTTCAAGCTGACGCATGTGCCTGTCTCCCTGTTGCACATTGCAGATTTGGGATGATCGCGGCCTTCGGATGGGCCGCGTATGCTAACCGATAGCCAGTATAGCGACATAATGGCATATTGACACTCTGCAATGGATTCAGTAAGTTTTCGTGAAAACGGCATCATTCCGTCGATGCGTGCCGTATGTACGATTTCATACGGAGGAAGCCATGTGGATCGAGCGCTGCAGCAACTGGCGATGCCGGCGTCCCTACCAGGTGAACGAGTTCCGCAGCGAAGACGATAGTCTTTTCGAAGGCGAGCTGAGGCCGGAAAAGATCAGTTGTCCGCATTGCGGCAATTGTGAAACCCGCTGGAGCCTGAGCATGTTCCTTGTCCATGCCCTGTCGCCGGAAGAAGAAGAGCGGTTCCAGCAGATCAGTCATACGCCCTGAAGGCTGATACATCGAATGCCCCGGTTGCGTTGCTGGCAATACACAAACAATCCTGCCGGCACCGGTCCATCGGTACAATCTTGTCCCGCACGGGCGCAAGCCTGAGTTGCAAAACCGACAGCGAGATCCCGATGGCCCGCCTCCAGCTAGAATTCCCCGAAGACCAGTATTGCTATTCCACCCACCTGACGGTGCGCGTCACCGACATCAATTCCGCCAACCACCTGGGCAATGATTCGATGATCTCGATGATCTCTGAAGCACGCGCCCGGTTCTTCTTCGATTTTGGCCTGGAGGGCACGCAGGAGGATGGTACGGGCACCATCGTTACCGATCTGGCTACCACGTACAGGAACGAGGCACGTGCGCGCGACCAGTTGCTGTTCGAGGTGGGCGTGATGGACTTCAACAAATACGGCGGCGACATCATGTTCCGCATCACCCGTCCGCGTGATAATGCCCTGATCGCCATGGCGAAATCGGGCTTCGTGTTCTTCAACTACCGCAGCAGGAAAGTCGTGCCGATGCCGGAGGCCTTTCATCACAAATTTCCGAAAGTGAACTGGATAGACTAAGGCGGTGCGGATGTGATGCTTGCATGCATCACCGGAAAAACACCGGCGAGGGCGGTTATTCACCAGCTTGTTAAGACTCGTCAATCCGGCGGTATCTCACCCGTTTTAGATTCTGCTCATGGCCTTGCCAAACCATTTTTCAAAGGGCATTCCAATGAGCAAATTTCATGCATACCTGATCGCCGGGGCGTTCGCCTTATCCGCCACGTCCGCCTTCGCCGCCAGCGACCACGCCGGACATTCCGGCGCGAAAGCGGAAGATAAAACAAGCGCGCAGGCCAAGAAGAAGGACGCAAGCAAAAAAGAAAAGGCCGAGGCGAACAAGAGTCCGGACAAGCAAGGCAAGGATGCCGGCAGTTCCGGCAGCAGTGCCGCGCAGGCGGGCGATGCAGGCGGCAGGGCCGCCACCGGAAGCGCCGCCGGAGTCACCGGAGGACCGGCCGCGACCGGCGGGCATACCGGCAGCACGACGAACGATTCGAATAGCCCGAAACCGAGCAAGTAACCTGCTCCTGCGCGTGTCTCGCACCCGCGAAGCGCGCGATGCCCGCAATTCCTAGACGGCGCGGTGCTGCGTTCCCTCGCCGCGCGTGATATGCAGCATGCGGCAGGGCGTGCGCACCCTGGCTGTATGCCATACGCCTTTGGGCACTAGCACCGCGCCGCGATTGCGGAGCAATATGTTGCGAATTCCCGCCTCTTCCTCGAGCAGCATCTCCGCCTCGCCGGAAAGCAGGTAGACGAATTCGTCCCCGTGCGGGTGCATTTCCCAGTTGCGCCAATCTTCGTCAAATACATATTCCGAGATCAGCCAGCCCTGCGCGAAGCGATTGATCATATCCGGAGGAAGCGACCAGAACCGCTCGCCACCCTCGACCTCTGTTGCGCTTCCATCCGTTCCGAGATGGACGTAAGTGGTTTCGGGGTTGATGGACATTGGCACTTTCCTTTCCTGTATCGATAGTCGACGCCGTATATGCTACGGCAGCAGCACCGACAACTCCTGCGCGCCGCGCTGCAGCACCGGCAGAAACTCCTCCCGCATTCTCTTTGCGCCGACGCGCGTCGCCTGTGCGCCGATATTCAGTGCCGCGATGACATTGCCCGATGCGCCCCGCACCGGGACCGCGATCGAACGCAAACCGATTTCGAGTTCCTCCTCGACCAGCGCATAGCCGGCATGCCGGACGCGTTCGAGGATGTCGCGCACGCCGCGTTCCGACACAACGGTCTTGTCGGTGAAGGCCTTGAGTCCCACGCGGGCGAAGTACGCCGTCAATGCCTCCTCGCTGAAGTGGGCGAGCAATACGCGGCCCAGCGAAGTGCAGTAGGCCGGAAGCCTGCTGCCGGTGTTGAGCGCGACCGACATGATGCGGGAGGTGGCGGAGCGGGCGACGTAGAGGATTTCGGTTTCGTCGAATACCGCCAGCGAGCAGGATTCATTCAGCGTGCGGCTGATGCCGTTGAGACAGGGCTGGGCCGCGACCGTCAGCGGGGTCGAGGAGAGATAGGAATAGCCGAGAGTGAGTATCTTTGGCTTGAGCGAAAAATTGTTCGCCTCCACATCCACATAACCGAGTTGCCTGAGGGTATGCAGGCAACGCCGCACGGCGGCGCGGGGAATGCCGGTGCGGTGACTGATCTGGGCGATTGTCAGGCTGCGCCGCTGATCGCTGAATGCCCGGATCACCGCCAGACCACGCGCCAGCGAGGTCATGAAGCTGGGATCGGTGAGGGCGTCGATTTCCTCCGCAATGGTGAGCGCTTTCAGCGGCTTCTTCGGCGTCACGGCATCCGCGTTGCCTTCCATAACCCTGTTCCTTTCTGTTGCGGTCACACTGCCGGCATGGCACTTACATTGCGTTCGGCCATCGAACACATTTTGCGCACGGCGGTTGACGCTGTGATAAGGCAATGACTACACTGCATCGTGTTCTATAAACAGACATTAGTTCGGTAATCGAACAAAGTCAATCCAGGCGGCAAGACCCGTGCTACAGCGCTTGACCCGCCGGCACGCCTAACGCAAGGGCAACGACGTGATCGACAAAATCTTTCCTTCGCTGGAAGCAGCGGTGCGCGATATCCACGAAGGCGCTACCGTCATGATCGGTGGTTTCGGCAATGCCGGCATGCCGTCCGCGCTGATCGATGCGCTGCTGGAGCAGGGCGCGCGCGAACTTACCATCGTCAACAACAACGCCGGCAACGGCGATACCGGCCTGGCGGCGCTGCTCAAAGCCAGACGCGTGCGCAAGATCATCTGTTCCTTCCCACGCCAGGCCGACTCCCATGTATTCGACGGGCTTTACCGCGCCGGCGAGATCGAACTGGAACTGACGCCGCAAGGCAACCTTGCCGAACGTATCCGCGCCGCCGGCGCCGGCATCGGCGGCTTCTTTTCGCCGACCGGTTACGGTACGCTGCTGGCGGAGGGCAAGGAGACGCGCGAGATCAACGGCCGCCAGTATGTGCTGGAGTCGCCCATCCATGCCGACTTTGCGCTGATCAAGGCCCATCGCGGCGACCGCTGGGGCAACCTGGTGTACCGCAAGACGGCGCGCAACTTCGGCCCCATCATGGCGATGGCGGCGAAGTGCGCGATCGCCCAGGTCAGTGAAGTCGTGCCTCTCGGCGAGCTTGATCCGGAATCGATCGTCACGCCCGGCATCTTCGTGCAGCGCGTGGTGCGGGAAGGAGCGGCGGCATGAAGCGATTGACCCGCGACCAGATCGCCGCCCGCGTGGCGCGCGACATTCCCGAAGGTGCTTATGTCAACCTCGGCATCGGCCTGCCGACCATGGTGGCGAACCACCTGCCGCCGGAACGCGAGGTGTTCCTGCATACCGAAAACGGCTTGCTCGGCATGGGGCCCGCGCCTGCGCCGGGCGAGGAGGATGAGGACCTGATCAATGCCGGCAAGCAGCCGGTCACCATCCTCACCGGAGGTTCGTATTTTCATCACGCCGATTCCTTCGCGATGATGCGCGGCGGCCATCTCGATATCTGCGTGCTCGGCGCGTTCCAGGTCTCGGTCGGCGGCGACCTCGCCAACTGGCATACCGGCGCGCCGGACGCGATTCCCGCCGTCGGCGGCGCGATGGATCTCGCCATCGGCGCAAAGCAGGTTTTCATCATGATGGAGCACCAGACCAAGAGCGGGCAGAGCAAGGTAGTAGCGGAATGCACCTATCCGCTGACCGGCGTGGGTTGTGTCAATCGCATCTACACCGATCTGGCGGTGATCGACGTGACGCCGGAGGGACTGGTGGTGACCGAGATTCTTGCCGACATGCCGTTCGACGAATTGCGGCGCATCACCGGTGTGCCGCTGACGTACCGACCCGACTCAAACTGAAAGGACAGAACGATGACCCATGCCTTCATTTGCGATGCCATCCGCACGCCGATCGGCCGCTACGGCGGCGCCCTCAAGGACGTGCGCGCGGACGATCTCGGCGCCGTGCCGCTGCGGGCACTGATGGAACGCAACCGCGACGTCGACTGGGCGGCGGTGCAGGATGTGATTTTCGGCTGCGCCAACCAGGCCGGCGAGGACAACCGCAACGTCGCGCGCATGTCGTCGCTGCTGGCCGGCCTGCCGCAGGATGTGCCGGGGTCCACCATTAACCGCCTGTGCGGCTCCGGCATGGATGCCGTCGGCAGCGCCGCGCGGGCGATACGGGCAGGCGACACCAGCCTGATGATCGCCGGCGGCGTCGAGTCGATGACTCGCGCACCCTTCGTGATGGGCAAGGCCGACAGCGCTTTTTCGCGCAGCGCGGGACTGTTCGATACCACCATCGGCTGGCGTTTCATCAATCCGAAGATGAAGGCGCTGTACGGCGTGGATGCGATGCCGGAGACGGCCGAGAACGTCGCCGCGGATTACAAGGTCAATCGCGAAGACCAGGACCTGTTCGCGCTGGCCAGCCAGGAAAAGGCATCGTCTGCACAGAAGGCCGGCATCCTGGCGCAGGAAATCGTGCCGGTGTCGATTGCGCAGAAGAAGGGTGATCCGCTGGTGGTCGAGCATGACGAACACCCGCGCGCAACCAGCATGGAGGCGCTGGCCAGGCTGAAAGGCGTGGTGCGCCCCGACGGCACGGTGACCGCCGGCAATGCCTCCGGCGTAAACGATGGCGCCTGCGCATTGCTGCTGGCAAACGAGGAAGCGGCCGCCCGCCATGGACTGACGCCGCGTGCGCGCATCGTCGGCATGGCGACCGCCGGCGTGCCGCCGCGGGTGATGGGCATCGGCCCGGCGCCGGCAGTGCAGAAGCTGCTGCAGCAACTCGGCATGACGACCGACCAGATGGATGTCATCGAATTGAATGAAGCGTTCGCTGCGCAGGGGCTTGCGGTACTGCGCATGCTCGGCATCGCCGATAATGATCCGCGGGTGAACCCCAACGGCGGCGCGATTGCGCTGGGCCATCCGCTGGGCATGAGCGGCGCGCGGCTTGTGACGACGGCGATGTATCAGTTGCAGCGCTCCGGAGGACGGTATGCGCTGTGCACGATGTGCATCGGCGTCGGGCAGGGGATTGCAGTGGTGATCGAGCGGGTGTGAGCTCGGGATATTGCTGACTTCTGCGGCGAAATTATCACTGACCTGTCCCCTCTGTAAGGGGGAGGGTTAGGGGCGCCGGGCGTAGGGTAGGGGTGGTAGGGGCGAGCGATCACATGCAGTTGCCCGACCTTCGCAACCCCCTCCCAGCCTTCCCCCTACAAGCGGGGAAGGAGCTCTGCAAGCATGAAATGCCCGCCGCAACATGGCATAGCCGTCTTTAAAAAAGAAGGAGACACCCCATGCCCACCATCCCCCAATACCGCCGTCCCGCCCCCGGCACCCAGCCCGACTACCGCTGCGACACCTACATGTCCACCCACAAGCGGTCGCCATCGAAGCCGCTGATCCTGCTGCCCCAGACTCTCTCCGAAGTCACTGGCCCGGTCTTCGGCCACGACATCGTCCAGCCGACCGACAGCGACCTGACGAAGCAGCATGCCGGCGAGCCGCTCGGCGAGCGCATCATCGTCAGCGGCCGCGTGATGGACGAGGACGGCAGGCCGGTTCGGCACGCCCTGCTGGAAATCTGGCAGGCCAATGCCGCCGGCCGTTATACGCACAAAAATGACCTTCACGACGCGCCGCTCGATCCGAATTTCGGCGGCGGGGGACGGGCGATGACCGACAACGAAGGACGTTACCGCTTCATCACCATCAAGCCCGGCGCCTATCCCTGGCGCAATCACCACAACGCCTGGCGTCCGGCGCATATCCACTTCTCGCTGTTCGGCGACGCATTCGCCACGCGGCTGGTGACGCAGATGTATTTTCCCGGCGACCCGCTGCTGCCATTCGACCCGATCTTCAATGCCACCGCCGATGAGCAGTCGCGCAACCGTCTGGTGTCGTCGTTCGACTGGGAGCACACGGTGCCGGAAGTCGCGCTCGGCTACCGCTTCGATATCGTGCTGCGCGGCCGCGACGCGACGCCGATGGAGAAATGACATGAGCCTGCACATGACCGCATCGCAGACCGTCGGGCCGTTCCTGCATATCGGGATGGATGGCCTGAACAACGACAACCTCGCCCCTGACGGCGTCACCGGCGAACGCATCGGCATCACGGGATACCTGTACGACGGCGACGGCAAGCCCGTCACCGACGGCGTGATCGAGATCTGGCAAGCCAATGCGCACGGCAGGTATGCCCATCCCGACGATACCCGCCCGCTGCCGCTGGAACCGAACTTCACCGGCTTCGGACGCATCCCCACCGACGGCAACGGGCGCTTCAGTTTCATGACGGTGAAACCCGGCGGCGTACCGGGTCAGGGCGGCAAACCGCAGGCGCCGCACATCGTCGTGTCGGTATTCGCCCGCGGTCTCATCAAGCGGCTGGTCACGCGCATTTATTTTCCGGACGATCCCGCCAACGCCGACGACCCGGTGCTTGCCCTGGTCCCGGCGGAGCGGCGCGAGACGCTGGTCGCTCGCCGCATCCACGACCGTGACGGAGCCCTGGAATGGAATATTCTGATCCAGGGCGACTGGCACGGCCAGGGCGAAACCGTCTTCTTCGATGTGTGACGTCCACCCATGACCATGTACCGGCGTCCATTCCGCTTTGTCCGATAAAGGAGTCGTCATGCCGCCACCGCCGCTCGCCACCCTGACCGCGCCCATGTTTTCCGGCGACACGATGCCGGACGTGTTTTCGGCGCGCGCGTGCGTGCAGGGCATGCTGGACTTCGAAGCCGCACTGGCGCGGGCCGAAGCGCGGGCGGGCGTCATCCCGCAAACGGCGGCCGGGCCGATCGCCGCCAAATGCAATGCCGCGCTGATCGACCTGCCGCAACTGGCGCAGGCCGGCGCGGCCGCAGGGAATCTCGCCATACCGCTGGTCAAGCAGCTCACCGCCCTGGTTGCGCGGGACGACAAGGACGCATCGAAGTTCGTGCACTGGGGTGCCACCAGCCAGGATGCGATCGATACCGGCCTGGTCCTGCAACTGCGCAAGGCGCTGGACCTGATCGAGGCCGACCTCGCGCACCTGGCGAGCGCGCTCGCGCTGCAGGCGCAAACCCATCGCAATACGCCACTGGTCGGCCGTACCTGGATGCAGCATGCACTGCCGATCACCTTTGGCTTGAAAGTCGCCGGCTGGCTCGATGCGCTGCACCGCCACCAGGACCGGCTGACGGAGATGCGCCGGCGCGTGCTGACGCTGCAATTCGGCGGCGCGGCCGGCACGCTTGCCAGCCTGGGGGACCAGGGCATGCCGGTGGCGCAGGCGCTGGCGGCGGACCTGCAACTTGCCCTGCCCGACACGCCGTGGCATACCCACCGCGACCGCATGGCGGAAGCGGCGACGGTACTGGGCATGCTGACCGGCACGCTCGGCAAGATGGCGCGCGACGTATCGCTGCACATGCAGACCGATGTCGCGGAAGCCGCCGAGCCGGTCGCCCATGGACGGGGCGGCTCATCAACCATGCCGCACAAGCGCAATCCGGTCGGCTGCGCGGCGGCGCTGACCGCCGCGTTGCGGGTGCCGGGCCTGATCGCCACCATGCTGGCCGGCATGGTGCAGGAACATGAGCGCGCGCTTGGCGGCTGGCAGGCGGAGTGGGATACGTTGCCGGAAATCGTGCAACTGACTGCCGGCGCGCTGCAGCAGATGCGCCAGGTGGCGGAAGGATTGACAGTGAATGCAACGCGCATGCGCACCAATCTCGATGCGACCGGCGGACAGATCATGGCCGAAGCGGTGACGCTTGCGCTAGGCGCATCGATCGGCCGGCTGGCCGCACACCAGCTGGTGGAAGCCGCCTGCCACCGCGCCGCCGGGGAAGGGCTGCACCTGCGCGAAGCGCTGCTGGCTGATCCGGCGATCAGCGCCGAACTGTCGCCACGGCAGATCGACCGCCTGCTCGATCCCGTCAACTACCTTGGGCAGGCGGCGGCCTTCGTCGACCGTGTCCTTCATACCCATCGGCAGCGAAACGAACATTAAAGGAGAACACCGACATGCCTTTCTTCGACAGCAAGGATGTGCGTCTGCATTACCGGATCGACGGCCGCGGCGACGACGAGCGCGCGCCATGGCTGATCCTTTCCAATTCCCTCGGCACCACGCTCGATATGTGGGCGCCTCAAATGACAGCGCTGAGGAGTGAATTCCGCATATTGCGGTATGACACCCGGGGACATGGCGAATCCGGGGTTCCGGCCGGTCCCTACGATATCGCGCAGCTCGGGAGCGACGTCGTCAGCCTGATGGATCATGCCGGGATTCCCCGTGCCCATTTCTGCGGGCTGTCGATGGGCGGCATGACCGGCCTCTGGCTCGGCATCAACCAACCGGAGCGCATCGACAGGCTGGCGCTGTGCAATACCGGCGCGAAGATCGGCACGCCGGACGCCTGGAATACGCGCATCCACACGGTCAATGCGGAAGGCATGGCGGCCATCGTTCCGGCGGTGCTGGACCGCTGGTTCACGCCCGGCTACCGCCAGCAGGCACAGGAAGAGATCGAGCGGGTGAGGCAGATGCTGCTGCAGACGCCGGCTGCCGGCTATACCGCCAACTGCGCCGCGGTGCGCGACATGGATCAGCGTGACGGCGTCTCAACGATCACCGCGCCAACGCTGGTGATTGCGGGCACGCATGACCTGGCGACGACACCGCAGGATGGCAGGTTCATCGCCGACCGGATTGCCGGCGCGCGCTATGTCGAACTGGACGCGGCGCATCTGTCGAACATGGAACAGGCGGAGGCCTTCAACCGGACGCTGGCGGACTTCCTGCTGGAAGGAGCCGGCCGTGGATGACAAGGAGCGGCATGCCAACGGCATGCAGGTGCGCCGCGCGGTACTGGGTGACGCATATGTCGATAGTGCGCAGGCGAAGCGGAATGATTTCAACGGCGATTTCCAAGACCTGATCACGCGCTATGCCTGGGGTGAAATCTGGAACCGGCCGGGCCTGCCGCGCCATACGCGCAGCTTGCTGACCATCATGGCGATGGTGGCGCTCAATCGCGAGGAGGAATTGAAGCTGCATCTGCGCGCCGCTGCCAACAATGGCGTGAGCAGGGAGGAAATCAAGGAGGTGCTGCTGCAGGCGGCGATCTATTGCGGGGTGCCGGCGGCGAATTCGGCGTTTAAATTGGCGGAGGAGGTGTTTGGGGAGGTGGATGCAAAGTGAATTTACCCGTTGTATAGAGAAAGAAAAGGCCCCTTCTCCCTGCATGGGGGAGGGGATCCTACGGTAATTTGGTGGAAAGTCTTTGCAAAATTACCGTCGACTAAAAGAACAAAACAATAGGAGACAACCCATGCACGTCAATTCCGACAACCGCCGCGCTCCATCATGCTAACCAACCTCCTCGGGGTCCTTTTCGACGGCATCGCCTACGGCAGCCTGCTGTTTCTCATCAGCGTGGGCCTGTCGGTCACCATGGGCCTGATGAACTTCATCAATCTCGCCCACGGCGCCTTCGCAATGCTCGGCGGCTACGCTTGCGTGGTGCTGATGAGCCGCGCCGGCATGCCTTTCCTGCTGACCCTGCCGCTGGCATTCGCCGCCAGCGCGGCAGTCGGTTTCGTCCTTGAGCGGACGCTTTACCGCCGCCTGTACAAGGCCCCCCATCTCGACCAGGTCCTGTTCTCCATCGGCCTGACCTTCATGGCGGTGGCCGGCGCAACCTATCTCTTCGGTCCGACGCAGCAGCCGGTGGCCTTGCCCGACTGGTTGCGCGGCCAGGTGTCGCTGTTGGGGCTGGATGTGGGTACTTACCGGCTGTTCCTCATCGGTATCGTCATCGTCGTCACGCTGGCGCTCGGTTACCTGATCGAGCGCACCCGCTTCGGCGCGCAGATCCGCGCGTCGGTCGACAACCAGCAGGCGTCCGCCGGCCTCGGCATCAACGTCAACCGCGTCTTTAGCCTGACCTTCGC
Source organism: Noviherbaspirillum sp. (assembly GCF_035944575.1). Taxonomy (GTDB): domain Bacteria; phylum Pseudomonadota; class Gammaproteobacteria; order Burkholderiales; family Burkholderiaceae_D; genus Noviherbaspirillum. The sequence continues at coordinate 19,555 of NZ_DASZBA010000208.1, read as the reverse complement.
ACTCGGTTCCGGCCTGGCCGGACTTGGCGGCGGACTGGGCATCGACGTGCTCGGACTCGATCCGGTGTTTCCGATCAAGTACATGGTGTACTTCCTGCTCGTGGTCGCCGTCGGCGGCGCCGGCACCATCAAGGGGCCGCTGATCGCCGCATTGATCCTTGGCGTGTTTGATGTGGCAGGCAAGTACTATGTCCCGGAGATCGGCGCCTTCGTGATTTATGGGCTGATGGTGGTGCTGCTGATCCTGTTTCCGTCCGGCCTGCTCGGGAGGCGCACATGAAGCCGACAACACTCTCCACGCCGCTGGCAGCTCCAGCCGATGCACTACCCGCGATGCGTTTGCCGAACGATCGCTGGCGTCCGCTCGAAATCATCTTCTGGTTGTCGCCGCTGCTCGCCTATTTCCTGTTCCCCGGCTATCTCGTGCTGATTAGCCAGATCATGATCGTCGGCCTGTTCGCGCTGTCGCTCGACCTCATTCTCGGTTACGCCGGCATCGTTTCGCTCGGACACGCGGCATTCTTCGGACTCGGCGCCTACACGGCCGGGTTGCTGTCGGTGCATGGCTGGGGCGAACCGATCTCCGGCCTGCTGGCGGCGGGCGCGCTGGCGGCGCTGGCCGGCTTCATCGTCAGCTTCCTGGTGGTGCGCGGCAACGACCTCACGCGGCTGATGGTCACGCTCGGCATCGGCCTGATGTTCTTTGAAGCGGCCAACAAGGCGGCCTTCATCACCGGCGGCGTTGACGGCCTGCAGGGAATGATGGTGGGCAAACTATTCGGTGTGTTTGAATTCGACCTGTATGGCAAGGCCGCTTTCTTCTATAGTTTCGCCGTGCTGCTGATCCTGTTCGCGCTGCTGCGCCGTATCGTTCATTCGCCGTTCGGACTCAGCCTCGTCGGCATCCGTGAGGGCGGACGCAGGATGCCCGCCATCGGCGCAAATGTCCACCGGCGACTGACCGTGGCATTCACCATCGGCGCGGCGGTTGCGGGCGTGGCCGGTGCGCTGCTGGCCCAGACCACGCAATTCGTCGGCCTCGACAGCCTCAGCTTCGCCCGCTCGGCGGAACTGGTAATCATCCTCGTGCTCGGCGGCACCGGCCGGCTCTATGGCGCGCTGATCGGGGCGATGGTGTTCATGCTGGCGCAGGATTACATCGCCGGACTCAATCCGGCGTATTGGCAATTCTGGATCGGCCTGCTGCTGATCGTGATCGTGCTGTTCGCGCGCGGCGGCATCCTCGGCGGGCTGGAAAAGATACGCGACCGGTTCGTTTCGCAGGGCGGCAGGAAATGAGCTCGACGACCGACGCCATCTTGCGTACAGAGGGGCTCTCCAGGCAGTGGGGCGCATTCAAGGCCAACAGCGACGTGAACCTGTCCTTCAAAGCCGGCGCACGGCATGCGCTGATCGGCCCGAACGGCGCCGGCAAGACGACCTTCATCAACCTGCTGACCGGCAGCCTGCCTCCCACATCGGGCAAGGTGTTTTTCGGCGGTCAGGACATCACCGCCTTGCCGCAGCACCAGCGCGTGAAGCGCGGCATGACACGCACCTTCCAGATCAATACCCTGTTCGCCGGACTGACGGTGCTGGAATCGGTGATGCTGGCGATTTTCGAGCGCAAGGAACTCCAGTTCACCTGGCATAGGACAGTCGCCCGGCACCATGCAGAAATCGCCGAGGCGATGGCGCTGCTGGCGTCGCTGAAGATGGATCGCGACGCCCATGCCGTGACGCGCAACCTGCCGTACGGCAAGCAGCGGCTGGTCGAGATCGCGTTGGCGTTGGCGACCAGACCGAAGGTCCTGCTGCTCGACGAGCCGGCCGCCGGGATTCCCGCCGCCGAAAGCGCGGAGCTGTTCGACGTCATCGCCCGGCTGCCGCGCGATGTCACCGTGGTCTTCATCGAGCACGACATGGGACTGGTGTTCCGCTTCGCCGAACGCATCACGGTAATGGTCGGCGGCAGGGTGCTGACCGAAGGCACGCCGGCGGAAATCGCCGCCGATCCCCGCGTGAAGGAAGTCTATCTGGGGGAGGCGGAACATGGCTGATCTGCTCGCGCTCGACAAGGTCACCGCTGGCTACGGCGAATCGGTGGTGCTGGAAAACATTTCCTTCGCCATGCAGGAAGGCGACAGCCTCGCACTGCTCGGCCGCAACGGCGTCGGCAAGAGCACGTTATTGATCACATTGATGGGGCTGACCCGCCAGCATGGCGGCACGATACGCTGGCAGGGCGCCGACATCGGCCGCGTGCCGACGCATGCGCGGGCGCAGGCAGGTCTGGGTTGGGTGCCGCAGGAACGCTTCATGTTTCCGTCGCTGACGGTGGAGGAACATCTGACGGTGGTGGCGCGTCCCGGCGAATGGGATGTGAAGAAGATTTACCAGTTATTCCCGCGCCTCGAAGAGCGGCGCGGCAATCTCGGCAGCCAGTTGTCCGGCGGCGAGCAGCAGATGCTGGCGATCGCCAGGGCGTTGATGGTCAACCCGAAACTGCTGCTGCTCGACGAGCCGATGGAAGGTCTGGCACCGATCATCGTGCAGGAATTGCTGCGGGCCCTGCGCGCCTTGATCGTCGACAAGGGCATGTCGGTGATCGTGGTCGAGCAGCATGCGCGCATGGCGCTGTCGATCACCAGGCGCGCGATCGTGCTCGACCGCGGACGCATCGTGCACGATTCCGACAGCGAAAGCCTGTTGCGCGAGCCGGAGGTGCTGGACCGGCTCGTGGCGGTCTCGTAATGACATCGTCGCCTGATCGCGGATCAGTACATGCTGGCGGTCGGGCGCACGATGATTTCACTTACATCGACATCGGCCGGCTGCTCGACCGCATAGGCGACGGCACGGGCGATCGCGTCGGCCGGAATGGCAATGCTGCGGAATGTGCGCATCTCTTCCCGCCCCGCGGGATCGGAAATCGATTCCGCCAGTTCCGACTCGGTGACGCCCGGCGACACCAGCGTGACCCGGATATCGCCGCCCACCTCCTGCCGCAATCCTTCCGAGATCGCCAGCACCGCATACTTGGTCGCGCAGTAGACCGCCGCGGTCGGGCTGACGGCATGCGCGCCGATCGACGCCATGTTGATGAACTGGCCGGAGCGCTGCTTCTGCATGACCGGCAGGGCGGCGGCAATGCCATGCAGTACGCCGCGGATGTTGACGTCGATCATCCGGTTCCATTCATCGATCTTGAGCGCTTCGAGCTTCGATAGCGGCATTACCCCTGCATTGTTGATCATCACATCGACCCTGCCGAATTCGTCTAATGCGGCATCGACGAAGTGCTTCATATTTTCCAGCTGTGTCACGTCAAGCGCGCGAAAGCGCACCGATCCGCCGTTCGCCCGGATGTCTGCGGCAAGCGATTCCAGCCGGTCGGTACGGCGCGCGCCCATTATCACGTGGGCCCCCCTGTGCGCAAGATGGCGGGCGGTCGCTTCGCCAATGCCGCTGCTGGCGCCGGTAATCAGTACGACTTTATCTTTGATAGTGCCGGATTGAATGCTGTTCATGATGGAATGCTCCTGTGAGGTATCTGAAAAGAGGAATGTGCGATCAGCGCGGCGCACTGTCGGTGCGCCGTGCGGCGAATACTTCCCTCAGCGCCTGCGCTGCATCGATGGCACGCGGGAAGCCCGCCGTGACCGTCGTCAGGTAGACGATTTCCTTGAGTTCTTCTTCCGTCGCGCCGAGCTTCAATGCATAGCCTGCGTGGATTTTCAGGACGGTCGCATTGCCTTGAGCGGCGAACGCCGCCACTGCCGCAAGCTGGCGCGTACGGTCGTCCAGTACGCCGCGCGACCACACGTCGCCGAGCGAATAATCGACAATGCCGTCCGCGAGGACCGGGAAATCCTGTCGCAATGCATTCAATACCGGCTGGCCGGCGCCGCCCGACAGTTTCGCGATGGTCGCCTCGCCTTTTGCGCGCCGAGCGTCGATAGCGTCGTCGGCGGCCGAGGTTGTGGTGACCGTTGCAGTGACCATGGATAGCGCGAGGATACTCAGGGAAATGAATCTGTTGTTCATGCTATTCCTTTGAAGGTGAGGTGCAGATAGGAAGCAAGCGATCCGCAGGCACGATGGACAGTGCTGCGATGACGGAAGTCTACGAGCCGGAGGTGGAGAAATGAATGCCGAGAATTGTCGAACTATTGCCTAATCCTCTTAGGGCATGGAATCGACCGCAAACACGTGGTTAAATTGGCGCCTGTCCATTGATTCGGGAGACGCATTGATGAATGCAGGCAATGAACATTCGAACCCGGACCCATCGCGCCAGGAGCGCATGATCGACTTGCTGAGGACGCTGGCGCCGTCGGAGGGATACACGCTATCGGCGCTCGACGGCGTGCGCTTCATGCGCTCGAATCATTCCTTGCCGCGCACACCGGTACTGTACGAGCCGAGCATCGTGGTCGTATGCCAGGGACGGAAGCGCGGCTACGTCAACGACAGGATCTATACCTACGATGCGCAGCAGTTCCTGGTTCTTTCCGTGCCGCTGCCGTTTGAAAGCGAAACCATAGCCAGCCCGGAAGAGCCGATGCTGGCGGTCGCCATCCGCATCAACCTGTCGGTCGCCGCAGAGCTGGCGCTTGCCCTCGACGAAACGCAGCGGCATACGCCGGCGGTGCCGGTCGGTATCTGCTCGACGCCGCTGGACAGCAACCTGAGCGATGCGGTGCTGCGCCTGCTCGAAGCCCTGAATTCCCCGCTCGACGCCCGCATTCTCGGCCCGTCCATCGTGCGGGAGATTTATTTCCGGGTGCTGACCGGGGAGCAGGGACCGGCGCTGCGGGCGGCGCTGACACACCATAGCCAGTTCGGCAAAATCGGCAAGGCGCTCCGCCGCATCCATGCGGACTACAACGGCGATCTGGATGTGGATACGCTCGCCGCCGAGGCCGGCATGAGCATTGCGGCATTTCATGCGCACTTCAAGGCGGTAACAATGACGTCGCCGATCCAATATCTGAAAACCACGCGCCTGCATAAGGCGCGCCTGCTGATGGTGCAGGACGGGATGAGCGCCGCGACCGCGGCGGCGCATGTCGGCTATGAAAGCAACTCGCAGTTCAGCCGGGAGTTCAAGCGATTTTTCGGACGTACGCCGGCAAGCGAAACGGCGTTCATGAAAAATGCGCTCATGCAATCGCCGGCGAGCGGCGCGACGCAGTATGTGACGGCTCAGTAAATGGCTGCGGCGCGCCGTGCGTGAAACGGCGGCGAGGAACGTTTTCCCGCCGCCGGTAAACATCGAATATGGAATTTATCTCAGGAAGCGCCCGTCTTTCGAAATGACGGTCAGGTCCACATCGCGCCACGCCTGCCGGTTGGTCTTGCTGTAGTTGACCACGTGCCCGCCGATATCGACCTTGTTCATCCCGTCCAATGCCTCGGCCAGCTTTTCGCGTGTGAGATTCTTGCCAGCCCGTCGCAGGGCTTCCACCATGATCTTGGCGTTGACGAAGCCCTCGATGGACGAGTACGACAGTTCCTTGGTGTCCACGCTTTTCATCAGCTTCTGGTATTCACGCACCAGCGCCGTGGTTCCGGAAAACGGGAAGGGCGCCACCTGCGAAACCACCACGCCCACGCCATCTGCGCCCAGGGCCTTGATCGATGCCTGCGACGACATCACGCTCATGGCGAAATACAGCGTGCCGGTCACCTGCTCGTTATAGGCACGGATGACTTCTACGGTCGGCTTGCCTGCGGTGATGAGAAGCACCGCTTTCGGTTTGACCGCCGCCAGTGCCTTGACGGTTTCGGCCACGTTCTTGGAATCGTTTTCAATCGGCGCCGCGACACTGAGCTTGATCTTGCGCTCGGCCAGGATGCGTTCCAGGTTGGCCAGGGTCTCCTTCCCGAACGCATTGTTCTGGTAGACCACGCCGATATCCTTGATGCCGCGCACGACGATATGGTCGATGATCTTGTGCGTCTCGTCGGTATAGCCTGCACGCACATGGTAAACCCAGCGACTCTTCTGCTCGCGCAGCGCTTCGGAGCCGGTGTAGGGCGCGAAATTGACGATGCCCACTTCATTCACGTAGGGCATGATGGCCATGTTGGCCGGCGTGCCGATGATGCCGAACAAAGCCACGACATCATCTTTTTCGACCAGTTGCTTGACGTTGGCGGCGGCTTTCTCCGCGCTGTAGCCGTCGTCCATCGTGATCAGGCGGATTTTGCGGCCATGAATGCCCCCCTGGGAATTGATGTAGTCGAAGTAAGCTTTCGAGCTGGATGAGTTTGCCTGCCCCTGCTGCGCCAGAATCCCGGTCAGCGTCGTGGTCTGTCCCAGCACGATTTCATCTCCGACGACAGTCTGCGGTTTCAATTCCGCCGATGCACCGGCATGTACACTCAATCCGATGGCAAATAGTAAAGAAACGCCAAGGTTTCTGCCTGCTCTCATTCGCTTATCTCCTCATGTTTGAAATTATGGGTCGCGCACCGCATGGTCGGACCGGTCTAGTATAGCCAGCAGGAATTTTCATTGGACGAAGCGTTGCAATGAAGAAACACAATTAACACATTGACTATTTTGGAAGAGAGACGGGCAGCGGGAGTTTTGTGTTGCGGCATCAATTCATTTGCGCCGACATTTATGCTTTCCTTATCGAACTACCGTCGCGCTGCGTATTCTGAGTTAGTACCAATCTATACATGGCGCAGGAGATGCAATTGGAATTATCGACAATATTGCTGAAAGGAATCAGATCAGACGCCGGGGCCGAAAAGCATGCATCGCTTCCCCAGATGCTGAGCGCCATCCGACAGCACCTCAAAATGGACGTCGCTTTCATATCCGAATTCGAGAACGGGCGGCGTACCTTCCGCCAGGTTGACCCTCTCGATCCGGCCAATCCCGTTCAGCCGGGCGCAAGCGATCCATTGGAGGATTCGTACTGCCAGAGAATTGTTGACGGGCGCCTGCCCGAACTCATGCGCGACGCAAGGGAAAATCCCGTTGCCGCCGCGCTTCCCGTGACCCACGCGCTCCCGGTAGGCGGCCACATCAGCGTGCCGATCCGCACTGCGGACGGCGGGGTTTACGGCACCTTTTGCTGCTTCAGCAAATCACCGCATCAGATGCTCGATGAACGTGACCTGAACATGATGCGGGTGTTCGCCGACATCGCCGCGCAAATGATCGATAGCGAACATGCGACCGCGGGACGCTTGCGCGAACTGGAAGCACGCATTGATGCCGCCATCCTCAACGACAGCCTGTCGATGGTCTACCAGCCGATCTACGATCTGGAGCAGCAGGTTGCCACCGGCTTCGAGGCGCTGTCGCGCTTTAGCGGCGCGGTGGTCCGCAGTCCGGACATCTGGTTCCGCGAGGCCAATGAAGTCGGGCGCGGCGCTGAACTGGAAGTGAAGGCGATCCATCTTGCGATCCAGTCGCTGCGGCATTTTCCGAAAGGCGTCTATGTATCGATCAATATGTCGCCCGAGCATGTGATTGCGGGCGCGCTGAATAACGTGCTGGAAGACATGCCGCTCGACAGGCTGATGCTGGAAATCACCGAGCATGCGGTGGTCGAACACTATGACGACCTCGCCGAGGCGATCCGGCCGTTTCGCAACCGAGGGATGCAGATAGCGGTCGATGATGCGGGCGCGGGTTATGCCAGCTTCCGGCACATCCTCAATCTCGCGCCCGACCGCATCAAGCTCGACATCAGCCTGACGCGGAATGTCGATACCGACATATCCCGCCGAGCACTGGCTGCGGCATTCGCGCGGTTCTCGAAGGACACCGGCACCGGCATAGTTGCGGAAGGCGTCGAAACCGCAGCCGAGATGAAGGCGCTGCGGGAATTGGGTGTATCAAAGATTCAGGGATTCTATGTTGCCCGGCCGATGAGGCTCGATACGGCGGTGAAGATGTGCGGAAGCCGCGAGCTGAGCCTGAATCGGGACTGAATGCATCTTCGCTGCGGAACGCGCAGGCCGGATCTGATCCGGCCTGTGTCATGGATTGGCCGGGTTCTTCCGCAGACATGTCCCTCATGCGTCGGCCACGTCCTGCCAATCATCTTCAGTGTCCAACATAGGAGGCGCTTGAGCTTTCGCAATAAATTGCAAGGCTGTAATGCTAGTCTGCATTGACAATCCTTAACCCATGCAAGGGATAGCGATGCCCATGCCGATTCGTCAGCGCCTTTCCACGCCAAACGATTCACGTGCAGCTAACGCCGCTCCCTTGGCATCGTCGAATGAAGCGTCGATTCATGTATTCACGCCAGGGATAGCTTCAACTCCTTCCCCTGACCGCGCACGGACTTATTTCATGCGCATCAAGCTGGCCGTGCTCGGCTTGCCCGGCGTGTGGGTTGCGCTGATACCCATCAAGTTGTTCAAGGTTTACCGGCTGTTCATGCGTCCCCAGATGGCACGTTTCACCCGGCTCGCGTTTTCGTCGCGGGAGGTCTGCAACTATTCCTTTCACCATACCGATGCATCGACCCGGAGGCTGGCCGTTCTGCTGGCGAACCAGCTCGATGGCGTAACAGTGGATGCGGTGCTGCGCTATTGCGGCGAGGTGGACCGTATCCCGTTATTGCAGGCCATCTACCAGGAGGCTCGCAGTCAGGACAACGTGCTGCGCAATCTGACCGATCATGAACTGCGGGTCGGCCGGCAGCTTCTCTACTATTGCCTTGTGCGGGTGCTCAAGCCGCGCCTTGTTTTCGAGGCCGGTACGGCGCATGGCATCGGATCGCTCCTGCTGCTGCACGCATTGAAACTCAATGCCGAAGAAGGGCAGGCGGGTCGGCTGATCACGGTGGACATGAATCCGAATGCAGGAAAGCTGCTGAAGCAACTGCCGGCCGACTATCAGGCGCTGGTCGAATTCGAACTGGGCCACAGCGAAGTGAAACTGGCGCATGCGCCAGCGGAAATAGACTTGTTCTTCCATGACACCGCCAATATTCCGGATCATGAATCCCGGCACTATGAATTGCTGTGTGAAAAGCTGTCTGCATGCGGCGTGATCTGCACCACCTGGGGCACGGGCGGGCGGCTGGCCGAATTCTCCATCAAGCAGGGCAGGCGCTACTTCGAGTTCACCAATGAAGCGCATGAGCACTGGTGCAATGACACGCTCGGGATTTCAATTCCGTCCATGACAGGCGGCCATCCTTCGCGGCAATAACCCAACTATCCTTCGCATGTCTGCCTACATCGACTAGTTTTTCTTCCCTTCGAAGCAGTCTTTGAAATTCATCTCCAGGTGTTCAGGATTTCTCCCGGTAAAACGCCTTGTTGCGTTTGTGACCAGCTGATGTCTTATACGAACCGATCCGGCATTGCATGGTCAATCCTGCGGATAAAATGCAGGCTGATGGCGTAGCGGAGGAGAAGATGGTCGACGTAGGGCAGGCAAAACAGAATCAAATCATGGCGTGGGGCGGATGGTGGCGCTGCCTTGCCGCCGCGATCATCCTGGCCGTGTGCGGCCACGCCGCTTCGGACGAGCCCGGGCTTCCGGCGCCGCCGTATCAGCATTCCCTTGTCGGCGATCCTGCCGATGTGAAGCGGCCCAGGCCGGCTTTCCCTGCGCTGGTACTGATGGGCGGCGGCAGATCCGTGCCGGAGGCATTCCAGTGGATGGCAGGCAAGGGCGGCGGCGGCAACTTCGTCGTGATCCGCGCCACCGGGACGGACGTTTACAACGACTACCTCTATTCGCTGGGCGGCGTTTCCTCCGTCGAGACGCTGGTCATTCCCAGCCGGGAAGCGGCGCATGATCCCTTCGTCATTGATCGCGTGCGCAATGCAGAAGCGCTATTCATCGCAGGCGGAAACCAGGGCGACTATGTCCGGTCCTGGAAAGGTACGCCTCTCGAACGCGCGATACACGAGCTCGCGGCCAACAACGTGCCGATCGCCGGCTTCAGCGCCGGCCTCGCCATTCTCGGCGAGTATGCATTCACCGCGGAACGCGGACCGATCCGTTCCGCCGCGGCCATGGCCGATCCCTTCGACCAGGCGATTACGCTCAGCCATGACTTCCTCGCACTTCCTTATCTGACGAATGTCATTACCGACAGCCATTTCGACACGCGCGACCGCATCGGCCGTCTCATCACCTTCATGTCACGGCTGGTGGGCGACGGCCGCACGAAGTCGGTACGCGGCATCGGCGTCAGCGTCGGAACCGCACTGCTCGTCGAGAACGGTTGGGCGCAAAAAGTGGGGCAGGGGCCGGTATATTTTCTTGAGGCCAACACGCCGCCGGAAGTCCTGCAGCCGAATGTTCCCCTCACGCACCGCGACATCCGGATCCAGCGCCTCGACGGGGCCGGACCTTTCGACATGCGACGGTGGTCCGGCGGCGACGACGGCAATATCGCGCAGTACTCCGTCTCCATCATCAACGGCACGCTGAACGCCTACCAGGGAGGGGCGGAAAACCAGTGAGCATTTGATTGGCATGCCCGACGCTCATGCCGGTATTTTTGCGCCACAACAATGCCCCTTACGGGCGAAGCGCGCTAGACTGCGTTCTTGGAAAACGTTTCGTCTATTGTCCGGTGCGACCATGATCGGCGGCATGCTGTCCGGCCTGCCGCACCAGACAGCCACCAGGTTCCCATCATGTTCCGGCATTAACATCCGCAGTCGCAGATTGACCTGAGCGCCGTTGCGGTAGCCTTTGCAGGCCGGTTGGATATTCCAGCCCATTGCCTGATATCTTGTCGCTCCGGCATGCTGGCGGATCATGAACAATATGTTACTGCGCGATAGCGGGTCAACCCATGCCGGTCATCCGGCGGAGTACGGTGCAGGCGCCGGCAAGCTTCTTTGAAAGGTATTGGATAACGTGCAAAAGCTTCATTTGAAAGGTGACCCATCAGCAGCCGTCGAGACGGAGCCGCTGACCGAAAAGCTCAACGGCATCATCGAGGAGCTGCCCACCGACGGCGTGACCTTGCGTCATCTCCTGCAGCTGGTCGGGCAGGATGGTCTGATGGTACTGACCGCATTGCTGTCCCTGGTTTTTCTTATCCCGGTCTCCATCCCGGGAGTCAGCACCGTGTTTGGCGCAGCGATCCTGCTGATAGCGGTGAGCCGTCTTTTTAACCGCGAGCTGTGGGTGCCCGCATCGTTTCAGGGCCGTGTCATCTCGACGGAAAAGCTGTTGCCGGTTTTTCGGCGCGCACTTGTCTGGCTGCACCGCCTGGAGAAAATCAGCCGGCCGCGCCGCCTGCATTGGCTGGCAGCCGATGGCCCGATCGGCATACTGAATAGCTTCGCCCTGATCCTCGGCGCGGTGTTGCTCATGGCGCCGTTCGGCCTTATTCCCTTCAGCAACACGCTTCCCGCGGTGGCATTGCTTTGCCTGGCGGTCGGTATTGTGCAGCGGGATGGCGTTTGCATCCTGCTCGGTTACATCAGCAACCTGGGAACCATCATCTATTTCTCGGTCCTGATCGGAGGCAGCGGGCTTGCCGTGCGTGAAGCGCTGCAATACTTCGTCGACCGATAGCGTGAGCCGTGCCACGCAGATCGGTATTGTGTGGCTTCACGGGGGATCAGGCATTCTGCAACGGCGCGAGGCTGCCCGTCAGCGCCTCTCCAGATTCATCGGTTCGCAGATGCGGCGGCTGAATAATCGAGCCGCTTCAGCTTCAACATCAGTTTGCCGATTCCTCGGCGGCGCAGCGGGTGCTGCGGCGGCGTTCGGTGCACCGAGTGCGCCAGCGGGATACGGCCCGGAAGCGCCAGATGGCATGTACCGCGACATATCCAATGACGCTCAACAATACGGATAGCACGATCATGCCGATGATCAGCGACGTGCCGACCGATTGAATCCACGTCAGCGAATGGCGCATCCATTCCAGGAGGGAATTGAAATTCGTGAAGTCGAACACGGCAGCCTGGGTACTTGCCACGGTAGCGGCATCGGATGGATCGCCCCCGACGAGGAACGCCCCCAATTGAAAAGCCAGGTACAGCAATGCCGGTGTCGTGAACGGATTCGACAGCAAGGTGCCGAAAACGGCGACCGGAAGATTGACCTTGAACAGGATGGCGGCGATGGCCGCAAGCGGAATCTGCGCGACCGGAAATGCGATCGCGAAAAACAGGCCGACCGCCGCACCGCCAGCCACAGAACGCCGGTTGAACTGCCACAGACAATGGTGATCCAGGAATCGGTGCACTGGCTTGAGTGCCCGATAGGTAAGAATGCTTTCCTGCGTTGGAATATGTTGTTTCCAGCGGCGGGAGCGCAGAGGTTTGCGGTTGGTGTCAGATGGTTTCATTCAGCGAAGAAGGACGTGGCAGGGTCGGATGTTGAGAAAATGAGTCGCTGTATACAAGTTTAATTGTACGGATTGAAAAACACTGCAACAACGGAGAAATCAATGTTTGTCAGAACAGCCTGTTTCTTTTTACTTTCCTTGGCCGCAGGCAGTGCGCTGGGCGAAACCGTTGGCGAAGTGGATACGGTTTTCAAGCTGATCGGCCCGGATCACAAGATTGTCGTCGACGTTTTCGACGACCCGAAGGTGGGTGGCGTGAGCTGCTATCTTTCACGCGCAAAAACCGGCGGCATCAAGGGTGCGCTCGGCATCGCCGAAGACAAGGCGGAAGCATCGGTTGCGTGCCGCCAGGTCGGCGATATCCGCTTTAATGGCAAGCTGCCCAGGCAGGAGGAAGTCTTTACGGAAAGAGCATCCCTGCTGTTCAAGCGTATCCGTGTCGTGCGAATGGCCGATGCAAAACGCAATGCTCTCGTCTACCTTGTCTATTCCGACCGCCTTATCGAAGGAAGTCCTCAGAACAGCGTGACAGTCGTTCCTGTTCCTGCAAATCTGCCAATGCCACTTGAATAGCACCTCCTCCGGCGCTCCCGTCCTCGATGCATGAACAGGACAGGGGCGCCGGGAGGGGATCAGCTTCTCAAGGCGGCAATGCGATCTTCGATCGGAGGATGGCTGCTTAACAGAGACATCAGGCCGCCACCTCCCGATATGCCGGATGCAGCAATATTCTTCGGCAACTCGCCTTGCGACAGGCCCCCAAGACGCTGCAGTGCGGCGATCATGTTCCTCGGCGTGCCGAGAATCTGCGCGGCGCCCCGGTCGGCACGGTACTCGCGCTGGCGAGAGAACCAGGCAACGATGATACTGGCAAGGATGCCGAACAGGATGTCACATACGATGACGGTGACGGTGTAGCCGATGCCCGGTCCGCTGCTCTCTTCGTCATTCCGGCGCAGGAACTGATCGACGAAATAACCGACGATCCGCGCAAGGAAGATCACGAAGGTGTTGACGACGCCCTGGATCAGGGTCAGTGTGACCATATCGCCGTTGGCAATGTGTGCCACTTCATGCGCCAGAACCGCTTCAACTTCCTCTTTGGTCATCGACTGCAGCAACCCGGTCGACACCGCCACCAGGGAACTGTTCTTCGTCGCACCGGTGGCGAATGCGTTCGGCTCGCCTTCGTAGATGGCGACTTCCGGCATGCCGATGCCGGCCTTCTTCGCCTGTCTGGCGACAGTGTCCATCAACCACAGCTCGGTCGAATTCGAAGGCTGATCGATGACGCGCGCGCCGGTCGACCACTTGGCGATCGGTTTGGAGAGAAACAGGGAAATGAATGCGCCGCCAAAACCCATGAGCGCGGCAAATGCGAGCAGCGCGCCGAGATTCAACCCGTTTGCGGTCAGAAACTTGTTGACGCCCAACAGGCTCGCGGTAATACCCAGGACAAGCATGATGGCGAGGTTCGTGGCAAGGAAAAGAAGGACGCGTTTCATGGTGGATTCAGATCTCCTCGTTCAAGTGGATGAATGCTTTAAGGATGTTGAAAGTGCAGGCCAAATGATCAGTCCATGGCGACAACGAGTTGCGTTACGACGAGCGTCAGAATAAGGCAGATGCAAATGAAGTAGGGCAACAAATCCGGTGTCATGGACGATTTCAAATTGGAAAGACAGATCAAGCGTGCGGATTATAGTAGCAGCAAGAGTCTTGAAAAAGCGAAATTTACAGTAATAAATGTCCTGAAAATACGAAGTTGTGCGGGTTGTCCGGGCGATGGAGCGTTATGGCATACCGGAATGGGTTATAAGCACGGCCGAAGTCGTATCCGCGCAAGTCGAGGAAATCAATTGCTGACATGACCCACCTGCTCATGGGGCGCCGAGCGGATTGTTTGACGCAGGGATGGTGCAGAAACGGTTGACGGCAAATTCGTTGGAGGGGTGTATCGGATCAAGAAACTGGTATCGGCTTACTGAAAAGCACCCCGGCCCGGTTCGAGCTGAGGTGCGTGACACGGAAAAACATGATTGCCCCGACGGTCCCGCCGCAATGAACAATGCGGCGTTTTCATCGAGATGCCCCGGCCCGTGATGGGTGCAATGCCCGGACGCTCGGTTTCGCCTAAGCATCCACCATGTATGTACTCTGTTTTATGTCGCGTCCAGGGCCTGGCTGAGGTCGGCCAGCAGGTCGTCGATATGTTCTATGCCGATCGACAGCCTGACGGTGTCTTCCGTCACACCGGCCTTGGCGAGTTCCTCCGGATTGAGCTGCCGGTGTGTCGTTGACGCCGGGTGGCAGGCCAGGGATTTTGCGTCGCCGATATTGACCAGGCGGGTGAAGAGTTGCAGCGCGTCCTGGAACCGCGCGCCGCCTTCACGGCCTCCGTGGACGCCGAAGGTCAGTACGCCGGACGGGCGTCCGCCGAGATACTTTGTCGCCAGTGCATGGTCACGATGATCCGGCAATCCGGCATAGTTCACCCAGTTGACCTTGGCATGGGACGCAAGGAAGTTCGCGATCTTCAGCGTATTGTCGGTAATGCGCTCCATGCGCAGCGCGAGCGTTTCGATTCCCTGCAGGATGAGGAAGGCATTGAACGGCGAGATCGCCGCCCCGGTATTGCGCAGCGGTACGACCCGTGCACGCCCGATAAACGCCGCTGGCCCCAGCGCCTCCGTATAGACGACGCCGTGATAGGACACATCCGGTTCGTTCAGCCGGCGGAACCTTTCCTTGTGCTGTGCCCATGGGAATTTGCCGGAATCGACGATCGCCCCGCCTATCGAATTGCCGTGGCCGCCGAGATACTTGGTCAGCGAATGCACAACGATGTCGGCGCCATACTCGAAGGGCCGCAGCAGGTAGGGCGTGGCCACGGTGTTGTCGACGATCAGCGGCACGCCGTGACGGTGAGCGATCTCGGCGATTTTCTCGAGATCGGTGATATTGCCGAGCGGATTGCCGATTGATTCGACATACACCGCCTTGGTTTTCTCATCGATCAGGCGCTCGAAGGAGGCGGGCTCGCGGTAATCGGCGAATCGCGTCGCGATGCCGAACTGGGGCAAGGTATGGGCGAACAGGTTATAGGTGCCGCCGTACAGCGTCGCCGCCGACACGATATTGTCGCCGGCTTCGGCGATGGTAAGGATCGCGTAGGTGATCGCGGACTGACCCGATGCCAGAGCCAGCGCGCCGACACCGCCTTCCAGTGCGGCAACGCGCTTTTCCAGAACGTCCTGCGTCGGATTCATGATGCGCGTGTAGATGTTGCCCGGCACCTTAAGATCGAAAAGATCGGCACCGTGCTGCGTATCGTCGAATGCGTAGGACACGGTTTGATAGATGGGAACAGCGGCGGACTTCGTGGTTGGATCTGGCGAATAGCCGCCGTGGACCGAGATGGTTTCAAGTTTCATAGTGGTTCCAGTAATGAAATGAAGATGTCTGTGCGCAGATGTTGCGCGGCGCTTTATTGACGCCTTGGCATGATGAAACTTTATTGAACCGCGGTCAAATTGAATACGAAGGTTTTCTCACTTGCTTATGTTCTTTTAGCGGTAACCGGTTGCAGGCGTCATCGTGATGCCTTGATCCGTTGCGGCAGGAAGTGCAGGCAAAGCATATCGACGTGCGAAGAAATTCGTTGGTCCACGTCGAAGCGGAAAATAGAATCGTTTCCGCAGCATTCGCATTACTTCACAAGACGCTGATTTCAGAGAAGAACCAAGAGGTATGAATATGAGCCTTGATTTTTCGCCGCAGTTTCACAAAAGGCTTTCGTATAACAACGGACAATGGATATGGGTGGCAACTCCGCATCCGAAAACTGTCATGCCCATCAAGATGCGCTTCTACCAGGCATGGCAGCGCGAAGAGTACGCGAGATTGAGACGCTCCGGGGCCGATGTCATGGCGATTGCCATCAGCATCTGACGTCCGCTTGTTTCGACCTGCACGTCGGACAGCGCATTTGCAAGCGCATCAATACCCCAATCGCGGATGGCCGCCCTGACGCCCTTGCATAGTTATAAAACGCGTATCTATAAACGCTAACATTCGTTTGCCGCATGATCGAACAGCAATAGAAATTTGCTCACATTCTATTGCCGGGAGAAGATCCATGTCCGATGTTGCTGAATTGGCGGATGTCGCCAATGCGATCGCGATTCGTCCGTTCGACGCGCCCCTTGGCGCGGAAGTATTGGGGCTCGACCTTGTCGGTCCGCTCGATGACAGCGAGTTTCGGCGCATTCATCGCGCGCATCGTGATCATCATCTGTTGATCTTCCGCGATCAGCGCATCATGCCGCAGCAGCGGGTCGATTTCAGCCGCCGTTTCGGCCCGCTCCAGATTCATGTGCTGCATCAATTCCGGTTGCCCGGACATCCCGAGATACTGGTCGTTTCCAACATCAAGGAACACGGCAAGCCGATCGGGCTTGGCGATGCGGGGCATTACTGGCATTCCGACCTTTCATACAAGGAACTGCCCAGCCTGGGGGCCCTGCTGCATGCACAGGAGTTGCCCGCCGAAGGCGGCGGTACCCTGTTCGCGAATATGCATCTTGCCTGGGAGACGCTGCCCGACTATCTGAAGCGCATCGTTGCGGACCTCAAGGCCGAGCACAGCTATCTCACCAAGTACGCGGAACTGCAGCGCCGCAGTCCGTGGCGCCCCAATCTCACCGAAGAACAGATCGCAGCGGTCAAGCCGGTCGTGCATCCGGTGGTGCGAACGCATCCGGAAACCGGCCGCAAGGCATTGTTCGTCAGCGAGCATTTCACGCCGCGCATCGTCGGTCTCCCGGAAGACGAAAGCAGGGACCTGCTCGATATCCTGTTTGCCCACAGCGTGAAACCGGAACACGTCTAACGTCATCGCTGGCAACCGCATGACATGGTGTTCTGGGACAACCGCTCGTTGATGCATCTTGCGGCTGGTTGTCCGGACGATCAGCGCCAAAAGATGTATCGAACAACCATCGAAGGCAACGCGCCATTTTGATTTTCCTACCAGGGATACCATGCAAAATACAATTATCCATATCGTTCGTCACATCCGCAGCGTCCTATCGTCTCTTGTCATCGGGATCTCCATTGCCGTTGCCGCCATGGCGATGGCGCCGCCGGCGCATGCGGAAGGCCGCATCCGCATCGCGGAGCAGTTCGGCGTCGTCTATCTGCTCCCGAACGTGGCACAGGACCAGAAGCTCATTGAACGCGTGACTTTGCGCCGCCGGGGCATGCAGCGCTGACCGAGGCTGCATGCCGGACGATGAGCACTGTTCCGCGCCACATTTGTCTGAATGATCATGGACTGGCTTGATATCACCACTGCGGTGCTGGTGGCGGTCGTGGTGATCGCTGCGTTGTTATATCCGCTGAACAGGGATGACGATGAATGATCTGCCTGAATGGCGGATCGTGAAGGATCGTCATCTTGCCCCGGATCGTTCCTGATGCCGGACGTAGGCATCCCGATGCCCTGCAAGCCGGCGGCATGGCGCGCCGCCGGCATACTGTGCTATGTTGCCTGTCTTGTAATGGCAACCCTGTACAGATATGGCGCCGCGACCGCACGACGAGACGACAGACGATTTGCAACAAGCTTCATTTGGCTCCGAATTCCGCTTTCAGGCCTTGTTCGAACAAGCCCCCATCAGCATGCAATTGCTGGCTGCGGATGGCAGGACCGTTCAGGTCAACAAGGCGTGGCACGCACTGTGGGAGATGCCGAGCGAGACGGCATTGAGAGACTTCGTGCTGGGCAGCGACTACAACGTCCTTACGGATCCCCAGCTGCTTGCAAAAGGCATCACTCCCTACCTGCAGCGCGCATTCGCCGGAGAATCCGTCAAGATTCCGGCGACGAAATACGATCCGGCGGAACTGGGAAAGCCGGGACGTACGCGATGGGTCACCGCGACGGCACATCCTTTGAAAGACCAAGATGGATGCGTGCAGGAAGTCATGCTGATGCACGAGGACATCACCGAGCAGGTTGAAGCGGAACGCCTCATCCGCAATAGCGAAGAGCGGTTCCGTTCGCTGGTCACGGCGACCAGCATGATGGTCTGGACGACGACGCCGGAAGGCGTTGCCCGCGAGGATTCGCCTTCCTGGCGCGCCTTCACCGGACAGAGGGAGGACGAATGGTTGAAAGAAGGCTGGCTTTCGGCGGTGCACCCGGACGACCGTGAGCATGCCGCGAAGCTCTTCAGGGAAGCCATCGCCAATAGATCGGTGTACGCGACCGAATACCGGCTCCGGCGCGCCGATGGCGAGTATTGCTGGACCTCCGCGAAGGCGGTGCCGGTGTTGAATGCCGATGGCTCGGTGCGGGAGTGGGTGGGAGCGAATACCGATATCTCGGAGGCCAAGAATGCCACGCATTCGCTGCAGGCCAGCGAGGCCCGTTTCCGTACCATCACCGATGCGATGCCGCAGATGGTGTGGTCCACCCGGGCAGACGGCTACCATGAATACTATAACCAGCGATGGTATGACTTCACGGGTGTTCCGGCCGGTTCAACCGATGGCAAGGAGTGGGAAAATATTGTCCACCCTGACGACCAGGACCGTACACGGAATGTATGGCGCCATAGTCTCGATACCGGCGAGCCGTATGAAATGCAATATCGGCTTCGACATCACTCCGGCGAATACCGCTGGGCGCTGGGAAGGGCATTGCCGGTGCGGGACGAGTCCGGCAGGATCATCCGGTGGTTCGGGACCTGTACCGAAATGCATGACCAGAAGATGGCCGAGGATGCATTGCGGGAGGCTGCCCGCCGGAAAGACGACTTTCTCGCCATGCTGGCGCATGAATTGAGAAATCCCCTTGCCCCGATCAGCGCCGCTGCCGAGTTGATGGAAGTGGTGCAATTCGACAAGGAGCGCATCAAGCAGACCAGCAAGGTGATCAGCCGGCAGGTACGCCATATGATGGGCCTGGTGGATGACTTGCTCGATGTCTCCCGGGTGACACGCGGCCTCGTCAAGATCGACCAGCATCCGCAGGACCTGAAAGTCATCGTGGCGCACGCGCTTGAACAGGTCATGCCGCTGCTGGAGGCGAAGCGGCATCGCCTCACGATGGCGCTGGCGTCCGAAACCGCGCCGGTGCTCGGAGACGAAAAGCGCCTGGTTCAGGTGGTGACGAACCTGCTGAACAATTCCGTGCGATACACGCCGGAAGGCGGGGATATCCATCTCGCCATCGATGC
>NZ_DASZBA010000207.1:0-4247 GCF_035944575.1 Noviherbaspirillum sp. | reverse complement strand
ACTGTCAATGGCGCGGCTGCGGCTGGAGGCAATGCAGCAGCCTCTTCCATGATGACGGTAATAAGGGTGGGATAATCATAAGCGGCGCCGGAGCCTGCATCGATCGCTGCGCCGATGACGCCACCGAAAATGATGTTGCCGAATGCCATTGGTTTGGTGCTTGACTTCACCGATGCGAGACCAGATAGTTGCCCTTCCTTGACACACTTCACATTCAGGTCGTCATACGCACGCAGCACGGTGACTGTCCCGGGTGCCTTTACGAAAAATGTGCCTTTGCCATTATTGAGTTCGCAATTCGCGTCCGCGACCTGCTGCCCTTTATGGCGGGCGTCGACCGAGATCACCTGGTTGTTGCCGTTGACGATCGATGCGCATCCGCTCAGCATTGCAGCACCGGCGATCGCGATCATTGCAGCGTTCCTTGAACTAATCATTTTTTTCCTTTGTTATAACAGCGTGCTAAATCGCATTAGAAACGCTTGCATTAAAGTGCGCCATTCAACTGCAAAAATTGCAGTTCTGAAATACTCCGTCCATTAAATGGAATCGAAGAGGCAAATGATTGTAGGAAATAATTTCTTAATTGGGAAGGCAGTGTGGTTTTATGGACGCAATAATGAAATTGTCATCCTCACCGATAAACAAGAGGGAACGTGGTCTGAGTCGCTTACTTCGCTTACCGATAGAGTCTGAATAGAACTAAGTATTTTGTTATTTGCATGAAAATCGTTGCAATCAATAATTGATAAGACTCCTGTACCGGACTGTGTGACACGATTGAAATACCACCGCCAACTTACTAATAACGACACTGCATTAATACACAAACATGCCAACCACCATCATTCACCGCCGCACCAACATCATCACACTCGCTTCCGGCGAGACCATCGCCGCCTATTGCAGGCCGGACGATATCGCCCTTGTTGAAGATGGAAGCGGCTGGTGGGTGCATTTCGTCGGCGAGGAAGGTGCGAGCGATACCTATGATGAGCCCTACCGGAGTTACAACGAGGCTTTATGGGCGGCCAAGGCGGCGGCGGAGTTCAGTTCGAGCTTGTGAGATGCCTGCATGACGGCACGGATGGTCGCATCACAAGTCATAGACTGTGTCGAACGCATCGTGCCGCTTGCGGTCGCCGGTATACTTGCGTATTTACTTTGTCCTGTCCGGTGCGCCAACTGCACCCTACTACCTGAGCTGCCATCATGAAGAAAAACAAGTCGTCCGGTTCGTCGAAATCCACTGCTTCCGCCGAGATGCCGGATGATGCCGTCGCGGACAACCTGATCGAACTGGCGATCGACCTCAGGGAAGCGGATGCATACGCTACCCTGCCGGACGACCTGAAAAAAAAGAAGAGCGATTTCGAGAAGATCATCAGGAAGTGCCTGCGCCAGAAGAAGGACAGCGCCTTGAACGAAGCGCTCGACCGCACCTACGAGGAAGACGGCTATGCATTCGATTTGCTGAAAGCGAACCTGGAGGAATTGTCGGGAACGATCGTGATCCGTCGCGACGAGGGGCAGGACATCGAGGTCAATGCTTTCGTGGTGCCGATGTTCGTGCATACCGTCGGTGGTCTGCGTATCGAGCAGTGCTTCCAGGACGAGGAGGCATTTGAACGGCTGCGTGACAGCTTTCAGAAAGGACAGCTCGAGAGCAAGAAGGCGACTGTCGTACTTGTGAGCCATGCCTTTCATCTGAATGAGATCGACCGCATCAGCTACAGCCAGCTGCACGAGATGGTGCATGAAGCCTACGATTCGGTCACCCGCAAGAAGGCAACGGCGGCCCCGGCCATCGCGCGCAGCATGAGCGGCTGGCCGGCCAATGAGTTTGCGCCGGACGACAGTGCGGTGGAATTGCGCTTCCTGCTCGGGTTCGCGGTGAAGACATTGGATGATCCGTTCTACAAGGTGCCGGAGAAAGAGGCGGCGGCCGACCGGTATTTCGAGACGCGCGCGCAGCATTTCCGCCAATGGGCCGCGGACAACGCGTCGCTGGTCAAGCGCTGTCTTGTCACCGACGGCCGCGAGGTGGAGATCGATTTTCTGTACCAGGATCTTTTTTATGGCGGCAAGGCCACCGCCTTGAGCGAGTATTACATGCTGCAGATGATGTCCGAGCTGCACCAGGCGCTGGACGAGCATGGCGTGTCGCCGGACGCCGCGAAGGCCGTCATTGGGCCGACGGACGTGGACGACGGCATGGTGCTTCGGGTAAATCTGTACTCGGAAGCGGACGGCGCGCTTATCGTATCGTCGGACAAGCCGATCGCCGTGGCGCGCGACCTGCAGACCGAGGCGGACGATGTGCATGATGCCCTGGCGACATTGGGGGTGCGGTCGCTGTCGCTGGCGATGCGTTTCGACACCGACGGCCAGCCGGTGGATGTGCGGCCTTACACATCGCAAGCCGGTAAGGATTAAACGAAGCGATTCAGGCCAGCAGCCTGGGCACCGAGGATGCGAGCAAGGCGATGCCCGATGCGGTCAGCAGGCTGAGGACGAGCTTGCGGAAATTCGCTTCGGAGATGCCGATGTACAACCGGGCGCCGAGCAAGGAGGGGATGAGGATGGCCGGTGCGACGATCGCAAACATCGGCAGCATCTCGCGGTTTATCACCCCGGTGAACAGGTAGGTCGTCATCGTGACGATGAGCGTGGCGAGGTTGAAGTTCTGGATGACGGAACGTTGCGTGTCTTTTTCCATGCCGCGCAGCGTGCACCAGAGGGTGGGAATCGCGCCGGCGAAACCGCCGAGTCCACTCATGATCCCGCCGATGATGCCGGCAATGCCGTCCGCCGCGCGTCCGCCTGCGCGGATGGGCGGCAGTCGGTGGGCTGCCAGCATGATGGGACACCAGACCGCCAGCAAGATGCCGAGGCAGGCCTTGAACAAGTCGACATTCAGGTAGGGAAGCACATAGACTCCGATCGGCACACCGCTCAACCCGCCCGCAATGAACGGCAGCAGGGTTCTCATGTTGAGGCCGCGGCGCACGGTCACGGCGGCGATTACCTGCCCGGTCAGGGCACCGAATACCGCCAATGCTGCCGCCAGCTGCGGGTTCACCACCCATGCCCAGAACGACATGGCGACAAGCCCGAACGCGAAACCGGACAAGCCTTGCACAAAGCCGGCAACCACGGCGCCCAGCACGATCACAAGGACAGTCATGTCCATCCAAAGCCCTCCGGAAATGGATTGGGAAGAAAAATCTGAAGAAGGCCGGCCGCATCAGCGACTTTCAAAAGCATGTAAAGGCCACTTCCTGAGGCCGCTTCCTGTGCATGTTG
This sequence comes from Noviherbaspirillum sp., assembly GCF_035944575.1. Taxonomy (GTDB): domain Bacteria; phylum Pseudomonadota; class Gammaproteobacteria; order Burkholderiales; family Burkholderiaceae_D; genus Noviherbaspirillum. The sequence continues at coordinate 941 of NZ_DASZBA010000207.1, read as the reverse complement.
CCGGCAGTACTTGCCATGATATACCCAGGGCATGGCCCTCCCGCCATATCTGACTTTGGACGCATAAAGCTATAATCAAAACAACTCATTTTAGCGAGCGCCAACGTGTCCCGTTTTTCCGTATTGCACCAATACCTTTTGCCCAAGCAGGCCTTGACCCGGCTTGCGGGCCGTATCGCCAGCGGTCAAGGCGGCCGTTTCACGCCCCACCTGATCCGCTGGTTCGCGCGGAAGTATGGCGTCAACATGGATGAGGCGCACAACCCGGACCTCGCCAGCTATCAAAGTTTCAATGAATTCTTTACCCGCGCATTGCGCGAAGGCGCCCGCCCGCTCGCGGATCGCGATTTCATCTGTCCGGTGGATGGTGCGATCAGCCAGTTCGGCACCATCGAGCACGACCAGATCTTCCAGGCGAAGGGCCATCGCTATTCCACCACCGCCCTGGTCGGCGGCGACAGCGCGCTGGCGGCGCAATTCGATCACGGCACGTTCGCCACGCTCTACCTCAGCCCTCGCGACTATCACCGCATCCACATGCCCTGCGATGCAAAGCTGACGCGCATGATCTATGTACCGGGAGCGCTGTTCTCGGTGAATCCCGTCACCGCCCGAGGCGTCCCGGGTTTGTTCGCTCGCAATGAGCGTGTGGTGTGCGTCTTCGAGTCCCTGCACGGCCCCTTCGTGCTGGTGCTGGTGGGCGCGACGATCGTCGGCAGCATGGCGACGGTCTGGCATGGCGTGGTGAATGCATCGCGGGCCGGCACGGTGCGGGAGTGGCATTACCATGACAAGGATATCGTGCTGAAGAAGGGTGAAGAAATGGGACGCTTCCTGCTCGGATCCACCGTCGTGATGCTGTTTCCGCGCGGCGTGATGGAGTTCAATCCGGAATGGACGGCGACGCGCACTATCCGCATGGGCGAGGCCATGGGCCACAA
>NZ_DASZBA010000206.1:0-33610 GCF_035944575.1 Noviherbaspirillum sp. | reverse complement strand
ATTGTCGCGGAAGCAGATGTCGAGCGTGCCGCCCGCATACTTGAAGCGCTGGATCATCCACGACAGCAGGTCCTGCGGCGACAGCATTTTCGATTCCACCTCGGGATGGAGCACCGATTTCCAGCGGCGCGCTTCATCGTTGTGCAGAACGATGGAGGTATAAATGTCTTCCGATACGTGGAACTTGTACGGCGTGAACTCGGTTTCCAGCACCATCTGCGTGCGCATCGCACCGCTGAAGTCCTGCCGCAATCCCGGATCGGCGATCTTTGCCGCATAGGTCTCCACTTCGCGATCCACCTTGATGGCGAAGGCGCGCAGCGCGGCCTGCATGACCGCTTCCCTGCGATGTATCGATCCGGCGCCGCAGCAAAACGCCGCATTGGCCCAGTTGCGGCGGCGCTGGATGACGTCGTAGAACATTTGCGCGTCGCTGACGAACGGATCGGCGCCGACGCGCACCGGCCCTACCAGCCGCTCCACCGCCTTGCCGAACCACCGCCCGGCTGTGCCGGCCTTGCGCGCAAGATGGTCCGGCAGCGGCGTGCCTTCGGGAATATCGTAGAACCATTGCGGCGTCTGCACCCAGGCGACGTCGACATCGCGGAAGTAGCCGAGCGTATGCTCGAGGAAGGTGGGAAAGAGCCGCGTGTCGGCGTCGCAGATCACGATGAAGTCGCCGCTCGTGTGCTCCATCGCATTGCGCAGGTTCCCCGCCTTGAAACCGATGTTGCTGGAACGCGTGATGTAGTTGACGCCCTCTTCCTGCGCCACCATCTGCATCGCCGGCCTGCGCCCGTCATCGAGGACATGGATGCGCAGATCGATCGGATGCGGATAGCGCACCGCCTTCGCGTCGCGGATGGACAGGCGGACGAGTTCTTCCTCTTCGTTATACGTGGTGATGAAAATGTCCACCGATATGGGACGATGCTCGTCGCCCGGATTGTCCGCGCATTCGCCGATTTCGCGGGGTGGCGGGAGACGGGGATAATCCCGCACCTTCCACAGGTTGATGGTGAACAGCACCAGTCCGATATAGGCCAGGGTCTCCGCAAGCGCCAGCGGAATGGCGAACCACAGCGCGTCGAAATTAAGGGAATCGGTCCAGCGCCAGCGGATGTAGTTGGCGCCGAGCACCAGGGCGATGACGGCGAGGAACTGCCACAGCAGTTCCCTGCGGGGAGAATGGGGCAACGGCGGCGGTGGCCTGCGATGCTCGAATTGCTTGAAGTAAAAATCCAACCCTGGTTCCTTTCGCTATGCTCCGGAATCAGGACTACGCCCCGGTACGGGCGCTTCGCCATCGCCGCCATAAGTGCCGAAGCGCTTCGTCATCAACAGGCGGTTCACGCCGTCGGTGGTCTCGTACAGCACCACATCGAATAATTCATTGATCAGCGACAGCCCCATGCCGCCGACCGGCAGATTCTCGACATCGGTCGGGTCGAACTCGAACACCTGTCCCTTCCTGCTCTTCAATGCTTCATCGGGAATCGGCGTGCCGCTATCCGTCACCCTGACCACGGCAGACGACAGCGACTGCTCGAACAACAGTTCCATCGACTCCCGTTCCCGCGCCGCATAGCCGTGAACGACGACATTGGTCAGCGCCTCGACGACGCCGAGTTCGATCGCATCGCAGCACTCTTCCGGCAGGAAGTCCGCCATGAAGGCACGCAGCGCCTGGGCGATGGCGCGCACCTCGTCCAGCGTCGCGGGCACCACGAAGCGCATGCGCCGGATCACGGCGGCGTCACCCGGTGTCTTGTCGTCGGAGGCTTGCAAATTGATGGGCATACCGCTCCAGTCCTTTAACGTGCGGAAGAAGGTTTTGGCTGCATGGCGTCGCGCAACGCGTCATGTATCGGGTCGTAAACCAGGGCTTTTCGCGCATCGTCGAGCAGCCAGCCGATATCGGCATCGTCGATGTCGATCACCTCGCCATAGGGATCGATGAGCTTGCCGGCGAACACGATGCGGTCCGACAGCGCCGCCACGGAAGACAGCCGGGTGTACTCCCCGACGATGCTGTTGCGCACCTGCGCGCCGGGCTCGATGACGGAGTTCGGCCCGATGACGACAGGCCCCTCAATGAGCGCGTCGTCGCCGATGTAGCTGCCGCTGCCGATGTAGACCGGGCCGGATATGCGGATCTTGCTCCAGTCGGCGCGCACGCCGAGGCCGACCCGGACGCCGGGCAGCACTTCGGTTCCGGGCAGGCGATATCCCTTCACCTGCCCCGACAGTACGAGCCGCGTCGCCAGCCAGAAGTCGGTGACCGATCCGATGTCCACCCACTGGAACGGCAGCGCCAGCGCATACACCGGCGCGGCACGCTCGATCAGCGATGGAAACAACTGGCCGCCGATATCGTATTCCTGTCCTTGCGGTATGTAATCGAACACTTCCGGCTCGAACAGGTAGATGCCGGTATTCGCGTTGGTCGATGCCGCATCGGCGGGCGCGGGTTTCTCCTGGAAGCGCTGCACCCGCCCTTCGTCATCGGTGACCACGACGCCGTACTTGCTGACATCGTCGATGGGCACCGTCTTGGTGACGATGGTGGCGAGCGCCTTCTTTTGACGATGGAATGCCAGCACCTCGGTCAGGTCGACATCGATCAGCGCATCGCCGCACAGTACGGCGAAGGTGCTGTCGAAGAACCCACAGAAATCCTGGATCTTGCGCATGCCGCCGGCCGAGCCGAGAGGCCGGTCGACGAAGCGCCCATCCTCGAGGTTGCCCTCGTAGGAATAGGCGATGCGTACGCCGAATCGCTCGCCATCGCGGAAATAATCCTCGATGGCGGCCGACAGGTAACTGGTATTGATGAAGATTTCATCGAACCCGTGCTGCGCGAGATGCTCGATGATGGACTCCATCACCGGCTTGCGTATCAGGGGGATCATCGGTTTGGGCAGCACGTTGGTAAGCGGACGTACGCGCGTCCCCTTTCCCGCTGCCAATATCATTGCTTTCACGAACGGCTTTCCTGTATCGACAATCAGGCGCGCAGCCTGTTGATCGCATCGGCCTGGGTCGGTTCGATGGCGAAGACCTTGTCCATGCGCGTGAGCTTGAAGAGGCTCAGCACTGCTCCCTTGAGATTGCAGACGGCGAGCGTGCCGCGGTTGCCGAGCGATTTCAGCACCGACACAATCGCACCCAGGCCGCTTGAATCCATGAACTGCACGGATTCTAGGTCGAGGACGAGTGCGTTCTCGCCCGATTCGATCACTTTGAGTACCGCATCCTTGAATCTCAGTGCGACCGACGCATCCAGCCGCTTGATGATGGGCTTGATGATCGCGATATCGCCTTCTTTTTTTACGTCAATCAGTTCCATGTTTTCTGCTCTTTTTATTGCGGCACGCACAGGCGCATCATCGTTATTCAGGCTGTATCGCCTTTCATCAGGCCGCATGACTGAAGCCTCATGGCAATGTCAGCACGAGGCTCCTAGAGAGTTGACTGCCTGAAGGTCTATAAGTTTTAACAATGCGCATGATTCGTTGCATTTCGCTACCGTGCCTCACCAGTTTGCCGACCATGAAATGGAAATACTGCCGCGGCGAAAGCCGCCCTGCCCGCTCGGGTCACGCCAGCCGTAACGGTTGCCGGCATAGTTGTTGTACTGCACGGTGATCGTTCCCGGTCGCCAGTCGAAGTAACCGAAGCCGTAGGTGAAATCGGGGTCCCATGGCTGCTGGCGGATGCGGTCGGGGTAGTAGAACAGGGTGGCGTTCGCATACAGCTTGTTCGGCAGCATGTACCGGCACCCGAGCGACAGGGAATGCTTGTACTTCCGGATCGACAAGGTCCTGAGATCGGTGTAGCGCGGCGTGACATTGGCATTCACACTGCAGTTCACGTCATGACTGGCATCGGCCTTGAAGATCGGATCGAGCATCTGCGGCATGCGGAACTTGTAGCCGAGTGACCAGTTGCCCTGCCGGAAGCGGCTGACGGTTTCGCCCTGTTCCGGCTGCAGCCGGTTGCCGGTGTAGTTGCCGTAGACGAGGCTGAAGGTATTCGGATGCCAGTCGTCATAGCCGAAGGAATAGGTGAAGTCCGGGTTCCACGGTTGCTGCCGGTCGGACATCAGGTAGCGGTAAAACGTGACGCTGCCGAACCAGTAGCTGGCCGGGTTGAGCCTGAGTTCCGCCTGCAGCGTTGGGGAAACAGCCGGCGCGCCCTGGGTGCCGGCGCCCGCGGTCGCGCCGCCGGCGCTGGTGCGCAAGGGATAGTCGAAACCGAGACGCATCCTCGCTTTCGACGATGCCTCCTCCGCGGCAGCGTCGCCCGGCGGCGCCATGGAAGGATTGTTCCAGTCCTGTGCGCCGACACATGGCGGCATGCCGGCCATCATCACGATCAGCCAACGACCGGCCGGCGATCGTGCCGTGACAGGCAGCATCAATGCGGCATGGACGGCGCCACTCCGCGCTCGTCGCTCTTCAAATACTCGACCGTCAGGAAGGTGATGTCATCGCCGAAGGCACGGTTTCTTCCATGCCAGCCTGCCAGCGCATTGGCGACCGCGCTCTGGACTTCCGCCAGCGGCGCATCATGCGTTTGTTCGAGCAAGCGTTCCATGCGCTCCTGCCCGAACAATTCCTCCTCGGGATTCGGGCAATCCGGGATGCCGTCGGAGTACAGGTAGAGCCGGGAGCCGGGGCGCATGCGCAGGGTATGGGATTCGAATTCGGCCTGATCCAGGATGCCGATCGGCAGACCGCCGTTGCCGATCGACTTCAGGGAACTGCTGCCCGGTTCGCTCAGCAGCGGCGGCGGGTGGCCTGCCTGCACCAGCGCCAGCTCGCCGCTGACCGTATCGAGGATGCCGTAGATCATCGTCAGGTAAAGACTGCTTTCCTTCATGGCGCCGAATTTCCGGTTGAAATCCGCCACCACCTGCGATGCGGCTTCGCCGACGTTGCCGTCCAGCCGTTGTATGAGGGTCAGCATGTCGCCCCGCGAGGAAAACATCTGCTGCTGCGCATTGAATGCAAGCAATGCGGCGGACAACCCGTGTCCGGAAACGTCGATCACATAAAAGCAGACGTGACTGTCATCCAGGGTAAAGTAATCGAAGATGTCGCCGCCGAGATAGCTGGACGATTGGAACATCCAGTCGAAGCACACCTTGTTGATGCACTTCGGCGCAGGCAGGAAACGCAATTGCATCTCTTTTGCGATCGCCAGTTCTTCACTCAGTCGTCCGTATGCACCGCCGAGCTCGCGGTTATGCCGTTCGAGGTTTTCCTGCAAATCGGCCCTTACCTTCTCAAGCTTCTTGCGTTCGGAAATGTCGTGCCCGATGGCGACGATCTTGTTCCGTTTGCCGACGCTCAGACGTTGCAGCCGCAGCTCGATCACCTGTTCCGCGTCCTCCGGCGGCGCATCCTGCCTTCGCCGGATCAGCTCCAGCATCACCCGCTTGTTCGGGCTGGTTTTCAGGATGCCCGTGACCGCGTCGCCATCAATCTGCGTTTCCGTGCGCAGCATGTCCGGCAGCTTCTGCCCGACGATGTTTTCCTCATTACAGTTGAAGGCGAGGCATGCCGCCTTGTTGGCATAGGTGCATTGAAGCGTCTGCGCGTCGGCCAGGATGATCTCGTCCGTCACCTGGTCAAGGACATCACCCAGCACGGCAAGGCGCGCCTCCTTCTTTCTTGCCTTGAACAGGGTCATCAGCACATGGGCGAGTTGCCGCAGCGACTCAAGCTGTCCTTCATTGAGTTTGACCGGTTGGTTGGAAAGCACGCAGAGCGCGCCCAGGTTGTAGCCCTCTTCGCTTTTCAGCGGCATGCCGGCGTAGGTGCGGATATTCGGCTCGCCCGTTACCAGCGGGTTATCCCAGAATCGTTCGTCTTCCCTTGCATCGGGAATGTGCATGATGCCGTCCTGGAGGATGGCATGACCGCAGAAACTGATGTCGCGCGGAATTTCGGTCAAATTGTTTAGCTTATATACCGCTTTCAACCATTGCCGGTTGGTGTCTATCAATGAAATTGCGGCATAGGGAACGCCGCATATCCTGGCGGCAAGCGAGACGATCTCGTCGAACACCGCCTCATACGGGGTATCAAGTAACTGATAGCTGCCAAGATTTTGAAGACGATGTGACTCGTTGTGCGGAAGAGGTGCGGCAACCATGAACCGATTTGAAAAGTTATCACCGATAGACTTTTTCGATCAGGTTTGGTTCTGATGATGATTTAACGAATGACGGGGAGAAAAGCGCTTCAAATGAAAAACGCCCGCACGAGGCGGGCGTTTTCTTACTGCCTGGAAGAACCGATCAGCGCGCCGGGCAGGCGGTCAGCATCGGCGCAATCGCGGTACGGGTACCGATTGTCGTCGCGCTGTCCTCCGGCGTTGTGGCCGCGTTGCGGGTGAATGCACAACCGTAGGTCGGGCTGGCAACCGTCGCCGGTGTCATCACATCGTCACCAGCCGGCTTCACGCCGTTCTCCGCCCAGTTGATCATCGCGGTGAACGCGTCGACCTGCTCTGCCACGGTGAAGTCGCAGTGGCTTGGCGCACGGATTGCGCGCTGTACCAGCAGGTTGCCGTTGCCGTTCTCATCCGCACGCTTGCGATAGATCTGCTGCATGCTGAACGGCACGTACATGTCGCCGAGCGTATGAATGCTGACCACCGGCACATTGAACTTGCCGTTGACCTTCGGAATCCAGCGCAGGCCGTCGCGACGCAGACGGTTTGCATCAGGATCGCCGGTGCGGTCCGGAATCTGCGCGTTCAGCGCGGTTTCGTCGGCCGTCAGCGCCGGATCGTTGTCCAGCTGGTAAGTGAAGCGGCGGGTATCGAGCGGGCTCTTGGTCAGGATGCCATTGACGGTGCCGTCACTGCCGAACGTGCCCCACACGACGTTCTGCAACCCAGTGTTGCCGAAGCCCTGTGCGAAGACCGGGCGTGCGCCGCCTGTCAGGTTCTGAACGATCGCCGCCAGCCTTGCTCCCTGCGCCGTGGGCACGGTGCTGAAGGTGGTGAACAGCGAATTGCGGACTTCCGTGGCGATCTCGCCGAAACGCTCGGGCGGATGCGTTGCGCGGCCGGCCAAGGTTTGCGCAGCAGCCTGGTAAGCGGCGAAATAGTCGAACAGTTCGGTATCGCCCATCACGCCGCACATCGGCACGGCGCCGTTATACGTCACCTTGTTGTTCGCGGTGGCGAGTGTTTCCGCCTCGACGGCTGCGCCGGCGATATGGCCGCCCATTGAATGGCCGATGATGTAAGTCCGGGTCGGTGCGGCGAGGGTGCGGCCCTTTTCAGCGGCGATCTTGGTGAAATTGAGTGCCAGCGCATTGGTGTCTTCCACGCCTGCGCGCACGTCGTACCAGTTCTTGCTGTAGCTCGATGCGGCCCATGCGTAGCCGTTTTCGATCAGGTGACGGCGGATCGACGGCATCGTGATCGCCAGCTGGGCAACGGTGCCGACATAGCCGTGCGCGTACATCACCAGCTTGCCGTTCCAGTTCCTCGGCACTTCGATCCGGTAGCCGGCGCCGTTCAGCACGCCGGTCCAGCGGTCGGTTTGAAGGGTGGAGTCCGTCAGGGCGCGGAAGCTGGCCGCGCCGTTCGCACCGGCTTCAAAGTCGGCCGCCGTGGTGAAATTCGGTGGTACGAAGGCGCGGTCGTCCTGCAGGCGCTTATCTTCCGGCGCCGGTGGTGTCGGTGCCGGATCGTCGCTGCCGCCGCAGCCTGCCAGCCAAAGTGCACTGCCCAGAACGAGTACGCCAACCTTCAATGATGGTTTCTTCACAACCTGTCTCCTTGATAATTATTGAGTGATACCGTGATCCGATGGGAGTCGTTCCGACGGACCGATTTGCAGACCGATGGGCCTGCTGCATTCAGGAGGTTATTGCAGCAACGTTAGAATCACTTGCAACGCCGAAACCGGATGCCAGCTATTCCCAATTCTGCAATGCAGAACATGGTTTTGCTTTTACATAGTGTATCTATTGAAAACAACCCTGTAAACCGGAAGCAAGAAAAAAGCCACGAACTGGCGATTGGCTTACAAACCATGCGCTGGCTTGCTATTGGGAAGGGAAATCAGGAAGAGCTTGTCCTGGGCGTTTCACGCAAGTATTGCATGCTGATAATGCCCAGGATTCCGGAAACCGGCAAGTGGTTTACCGGTTGCGCACACGCTCGATGAGCAGCGATGCCTGCAGCCCGGCAACCGCTTGCTGTGCATGCTCCCAGGTGGTCATCAGCTGGTTCATCGAGTCCTGCATCATGCGCGAGGCAATCAGCACCGCTTCCATCGGCGTGGCGGCCGATTCACGGGCGGTTTCTATGCGGGTGAGCAATTTCTCCAACGCGGGCCGGTGAATCACCGGCGCATAATCCACGGCCTCGCGCAGCAAATGCCTGCGAAATGCCTCAAAGGCTTCTGGGTCGTGCTGGTGCAGTGCCACCAGCACATTGAAGTCCGGAAGTCGTACACCGTCATTCATCTCGCGCTCCTTGTCATGTCGTATGACAGGTATAACCGCTGCCGGCTGCGGGCTTTTTGTGGGGAGTCAACCGTGCGGCCACGGATGCCTGTGCTAGCACAAACGCCGGCCAATCGAGCGCAGAAATCCGCCAAGATTTCTTTTCAGAACCGGACCAGATTGTCCTTTTCCAGCACCGGCGGCGACTTGAACACCTTTGGAATATGCCGATCGAAATGCACCCACGGCAATGCGTTGACAGTCCAGATGTCGGCGACCGGTTTGAAGGCGGCCGGCTCATCCAGGCTGCCTGCCTTGATCATCAGCACATCGGGATGGTCGGGATTCTTGGCAAACAACTGCGTTCCGCAGGCAGCGCAGAATCCGCTGGTTCCATGATTCCCGCCGCTCGCCTGCGCGGTATAGAACGCCGGCGCGCCGTCGATACGCACGGTATGCGCGGCCATCGCCAGCATCGGCGAGAACGGACCACCGCCGGCTCGCTGGCAATCGCGGCAATGACAATTGAACATACCAAGGGGCGGTTCGCTGCATGCATAACGGATGGCGCCGCACGCGCATGCTCCTGTGAATTGAGTCGGCATGGAATCTCCACTTGATTTCATCAGGATTGGACCACCCTGCGGAGCAGAAGATTCGATCGCGGATCGGTGCAACAATTCCTGCGATCACTGCAACCGTTTCGCGATCGGCGACTCTATTTGTTTCCCACACCGACCATGGAGCGCACGATATGCATGTTCAAATCATTCACCAGCAAGCCGACGGCGCAAGGACCGATTACGGCATCCAGGAACTGGACTACATGCCACCGGTCGGTGAGCCGTTCCCGGTGGACAAACAGGTGTATTACCGCGCGAAGGCCTACTTCGGCCCGGATGAAAACGGGATGTATCTGCTGGTGCTGGAAGGAGAACCGAAGCTGTTGAGCTGAGCCCTATTTCGTTTGTTCGATCCGGTCCGTCGGGATGGGCCGCAATGCGGGTTCGGGCGGCGCTTCCTTCGGCGGCGGCGGGGTGAGCTGCGCCGCGCAGGCGAGCTGGAGGTCGCGCTCGAAGGCGGCGGTGCGCAGGGTCTTGCTGCGCGACTTGGTGAAGGCGGCCGATTCGGGCAGCAAATGATCGCCTGACGGATTTTCCAGGCGGCGCCACTGCAGGCGGTTGCTCTTGGTCAGCTTGAGCTCGCCCGACACCCTCAGCGGCGGCGATACCCTGCTGCTCAGCACGACGACGGACGCGGTATTGCCGGCGATCTCGCCGGTCAGCGAAGCGGCGTCGCCCTCATCCATCTGGCTGGCGCCGGGCGTGGCGAACACATGGGTGCCGCACAATTTATTGTCCTTCTGGATCAGCTCGATCACGAAATTGGCGCACTTGCCCAAGTCCCTGCTGGCACCAGACGGGCATATCCATGCAATCCACGCGCCGTTGAAGTCGTTTTCGTCTGCGGCGTGCGCGGCGGGCGTACCAGTGAGCGTCCCGCATGCAGCCAGCAGGATCAGCAGTCGCTTGAAGTCGTGCATGAAGTAGGCTCCGGAAAAGTCGTATTGCGTTCGTGATGCGCCGATGATGAGACCGCCTGCCGCAGGAAATATCCCGTTGCGCTCCGGCTCAACCGATGCAGTCGCGCAGCGCGACGCGCAACTCCGGATACCGGAAAACGAAGCCGCTCGCCTGCAGCCGCTGCGGCACGACGCGCTGCCCTTCCAGCAACAGGTCCGACTGCTCGCCCAGCGCCAGCCGCATCGGCCAGCCCGGCGTGGGCAGAAAGCCGGGCCGGCGCAGCAGCGCGGCGGCGATGTTGCTGAATTCGCGCTGAGACACGCTCCCCGGCGCGGTGAAGTTATAGGCGCCGCCGATGTCGGGCATGCCGGCGGCGGATTGCTGCTCGCTCAGGCGCCACAGGTGCGCCATGCCGCGCAGCAGATCCTGCACATGAATCCATGATAACCACTGGCGCCCGCCGCCGAGCGGTCCACCGACACCAAGTTTGATCGGCAGCAGCATCATCGGCAGCGCGCCGCCCTTGCCGAGCACCAGGCCGAAGCGCATCTGCATCACCTGCACGCCGTACACCGCGGCTTTCCGTGCGGATGCTTCCCAGGCCTGGCACAGCTCCGACATGAATATTCGTTGGGGCGGGCTGTTTTCATCCAATGGAGTGGTGTCGCCCTGCCGCTGGATACCGTAGTAGCCGATCGCCGATGCCGACAGCAGCAGACGCGGCTTGTGGTGCGCCCCCGCGATCCATGCCACGACGCCGTCGGTCAGTCCGACCCGGCTCTGCAACAATATCCGGCGGCGCGACGCGGTCCAGCGCCAGCCGAGGATACGCGCGCCGGCCAGGTTGATGATGACTTCGATGTGTTCTTCCGCGGGCAGGTCCTGCATGCCGGCGATGCAGCGCACCTGCGGACCGAGCAGGGCCGCCGCCTTCGCGGGATCACGCGTCAGCACGATGACCCGGTGCCCGTCCGCCAGCAGTTCCCGCACCAGCAGTTGCCCGATGAAGCCTGTCGCGCCGGTGACGAGCACCCGTTGCGGCGTGTCGCTGAAGTGTATTGTCATGATCGTGCTTGCAAAAAAGCGCCCGTTCAATACTCATCCTGCCAGTTCACCACCCCGGTGACCGGCTGCCCGGTTTCGATTGCCTGAATCCTGTCGGCGATCTGCTCCAGGCTTTGCGTCATATCGTTTTCGGCCGACGTATGGGGTGTCAGATAAACCGCCGGCTCCTGCCAGAAAGGATGTCCGGCCGGCAGCGGCTCGGCGTTGAACACATCCAGCCGTGCGGCATTGATTTTTCCACGCCGGATCGCGGCCAGCAAATCATCATCCACCAGATGCGCGCCGCGCGCCACATTGATCAGAAAGGCGCCATCGGCCAGCCGGTCAAACAACGTGGTGTTCAGGATGCCCCGCGTTGCCGCGGTCAGCGGCAGCAGGTTGACAAGCGCCTTCAGGTCCTGCGCGAATGCCGGCAACTGCTCCGACCCGGCGAAACTCGTGCAGCCGGCGATCTCCTTGGCAGTGCGGCTCCAGATACGCACCGGAAAGCCGAGCCGGCAAAGTCCGGCTGCAACCTCCCCTCCCAGCACGCCGGCGCCCATGACGCCGACCGGGAATGCCGCCTTGGGCGTGACCGGCAACGGCTGCCAGACGGCGGCGCGCTGCTGGCGTTCATACTCGTGAAAGCGGCGCTGGAAATGCAATACCGCGTGGCTGACATAGTCAACCATCTGCACGCCCATTCCCGCATCTTCCAGCCGGATGACCAATGCCTGGTCGAGCGCCGGACAGTCGTGTTCGGCGCGCAGCCGCAAGAGCGCATCGACGCCGGCGCCGAGGTTGAATACCGCCTTCAGGCCGGCGCGCGCCGCGAGCATCGCCGGCGGCGGATTGCGTACGATCAGGTAATCGGCGGGAGACGCATCGCCCGGTTCCCAGATGCGGATACTTGCCTGCGGCAGCAGTCGCGAGAGCGTTTTCGTCCAGTCGCTTGCCGCGCTTCCATAGCCGTAAAACAGGATGTTCATCGCTGCCTTTCAACATGCAATCGTGATTGCCGGCCATCAATCCGGCGCAACGGCGAGTATAGCAACGCATTTGTTCACCGCCCTCTACAATAGCCGCCATCCTTCATTCTTATCACAGACGCACAGACCATCACTTTTCATGGAGATTACATGGCGTGGATTATTTTATTTATCGCGGGCCTGTTTGAAATCGGCTGGGCGGTCGGACTCAAATACACCGAAGGCTTCACCCGCCTCTGGCCCAGCGTGGGCACGGCGCTGTCGATGATCCTGAGTGTCGGCCTGCTCGGCCTGGCAATGAAGACGCTGCCGATCGGCACCGCCTATGCGGTATGGACCGGCATCGGCGCGATCGGCACCGTGACCCTCGGCATCTTCCTGTTCGGCGATTCCGCCTCCACCGCGCGCCTTTTGTGCGTCGGCCTGATTCTGGCCGGCATCGTCGGACTCAAGCTGGTCGAGCCTGCCTGATCTCCTATTTTTTCTGCTGGCGGAAACGGTAGGTATCGCCGTGCTTAAGGTACGTCACCTTGTCCTGCAGGCCGGCCTCGGTGACCGCTTTCTGGAAATCGCTCAGTGGTGACTTGAACACGGTGTAATCGTTGTAATGAATCGGGATGGCATGATGCGGCGCGATGATTTGCATCATGCGCACCCCATCCTCGCCATCCATCGTCACCTTCATCACGCCGAGGATGCGGGTGCCGCCGAGATGCAGCAACGCAAGATCGATATCCGGATAGCGCCGCGGAATCTCCTGAATGTCGTCGTACACCAGCGTGTCGCCGCTGATGTACATGCGGTACGGAGGCGTTCCGTTGCCGTTCCCGCCGGCGACACTGAATTCCAGCATCGATCCCATCACATCCGGCAACAGCCCGGCCAGCACCGGCGGACCGTGCCGTCCGGGCATCGCGTTGATGCGCAGCGTTGTATCACCCTTGGTGACGGTGAGCGTATCCCAGGTATTGAGGCCATAGCGGTTGGTGAAGCCGAGTTGCTCCAGTCCGGCGGCGCCGTCGACGGTGGTGACGATCGGCATATCGCGCTTGAGCTTTTTTTCCACCAGGTGATCGAAGTGGTCGCCGTGCAGATGCGACAGCAGAACCAGGTCGATCGGCGGCAGCTTGTCGAAATCGATCGCCGGATCGGTAAGCCGCTCCGACGTCAACCCATAGCCGAGATGCACATGGTCGCCCTTATGCAGGAAATTCGGGTCGGTCAGAATGGTCAGCCCGGCATAGCGGATGATGACCGTGGCGTTGCCGATGAAGGTGACGGAGCCGGGTTCCAGTTTCACCGGCTGGGCCGGTGCCGACAATGCCAATGTCTGCTGCTTTCCCGTTGCGGCTGACCCGCCATCGGCTGCAGGCGGCGTTTGGGCGCCGGCGCTTGCAATGAGCAAGGCCATGGCGGCTGTCATGGCTGTGGTGAGGAATTTTTTACAGTAACTGGTCGGCATTGTCGTCCCGAAAATTGCATGGCAACTGATACCGTAGGAACCAATGGTGTGAAATGCAAGCCTTGGGCATCGGTAGGAACGCGTTACTTGAATTGGATCAAGCCGTGCCGAGCCCTTGTCTCCCGGCGGAAATCGCCATGCCGGTCCTGTTTTTGCTTCACGCATGATGAGCGAAGAATCATGGAGGATGGATGCAGACCGCAGCAAAGATCGGATGGGCAACAATTGCCTTCGCGCTCGTGCACAGCGCATTGGCCAGCGACAGGTGCAAGCGGCTGGCTGGCAAAATGTTCGGCGAACGGCGCAGGGACGCGGGATACCGGATGTTCTATGTGGGCCAGTCGGTGGCGACCTTCGGGTTACTGATCGCCTACGGCGCACGCCTGCCGGCGCGCACGCTGTACCGGGCGCATGGCCCGATGGCATTGGCGATGCGGGCCGGACAGGCGGCCGGCTTCGCGCACATCGTGATCGCCGCGCGCCAGGTCGGCATCAGCCGGCTGGCGGGGCTGGACAATCTGCGTGCGGGCTTGCGGGGCGAAACCATACCCGCCGGCCCGGTCGCACAGGGACCGGAGCGCGCCGCCGACGGCAGCCTTTCCATCAGCGGCCCTTTCCTGTGGAGCCGCCATCCACTGAATTTTTCCGGCATCCCGATCTTCTGGCTGACGCCGCACATGACCACGCGCCGCCTGACATTCAACCTCGTCAGCACCGCTTACTTCCTGCTCGGTTCGCTGCATGAGGAAGCGCGCCTGAAAGCGGCCTACGGGGACGACTATCGCAACTATACCGGCAGCGCGACACCATTTTTCTGGCCGCGCCGGCCTGCAGCAGGGTTATCGCACCGGCGCACATCCCTTCTTTCCTGATGCGAGCCCGCCATCAACGACACGCCATTCACTTTCACCCGAAACCGCTTCCCAGCAGCCTCTGGAACTGCGCTCTGACGAGTCCATAGCATTCGCATGCCGCATCCTCCAGGCCTTCGCGGTCGATGATCTTGACCCGTCCGCGCTTGTAGTCGATCAGGCCTGCCCGCTGCAGTGTGGTAGCGACAAGACTGACGCTGGGCCGATGCACTCCCAGCATCATTGCCAGATATTCCTGGGTGATCTGGAATTCCTGCTGTTGCATCCTGTCATGGCTCATGAGCAGCCAGCGCGCGAGCCGTTGTTCGGTGGCGTGCAGCCGGTTGCATGCCACCGACTGCGATACCTGGCTGAGATAGGCGCTGAGATAGCGCAGCGTGATACGGCGCAATGGCGTATCACCGGCGGTCATTTCCTTGAAGACGCCGGCGGGAAGCCGAAGCGCATTGCCCGGGATCTGGCATACGGTCGACTCGGTGGCAATGCCGCTTCCCAGTATCAGGTCCACCGTGGAAAATCCTTCAAACCCGACCGTCCCCACCTCCACCGCCGCGCCGTTCTCCATGGTCGCGAGAATGGAGTGTTCACCGATCAGAGGGAAATACGCATAGTGGATCGGCTTGTTTCGTTCGAAGAGAACGGTATGCATCGGCGTCTCGACGTATTCGAGGTAAGGCAGCAATGCCTGGTAATCCTTCTCGGGCAGCAAGGACAACAGGATGTTCGTGCATTCCGCCGGCGACTGCGGGACTGTTTTCATGATGACCCTCCTGATGGCGTTCAACGCCTGAATGCATGTGGTTTGTTGACAGCGAGTCGTTACGTATCCGACCCTTTGCCCGCGTATCGGTTTCAGATTGCAGCGCAAATGCCCCTTGCTTCCTCCGGTCGCAAACTTATCCGTAAGCGATATAACCGTTGCCGAGCGGTCGGCATCGACACACCCTGGCGTGAGGTCTTGCAACGGAACGTGCGCCAAATCGCGGTTGACGTTATATTGAGATCAAATGATAATGAAACTCGATTCCGCAGTGAGAAACTACTGTCGGAATGATACCGAAACATTCCGCATCCCGATCCCGGCCATCCCGCGGCCCGAAATCCGCCGCGCTTTCGATGGCCGATTGCCTGCGCAATCGCAGAACCCGGCGCACATCGCTGCTGTAGTGTGCGATGAGACTTCAGGGGCATCACCACCCGCCATTCAGAAACATGCAGCAACTTTGCCATCAGGCGCTTAAACACTATTTTCGTTAGAGGACCTATGAAGACAAGGATCACCGAACTTTTTGGCATCGAGCATCCCATCATCCAGGGCGGCATGCACTTCGTCGGCTACGCGCAGCTTGCCGCGGCGGTCTCCAATGCCGGCGGTCTCGGCATCATTACCGCCCTGACGCAGCGCACGCCAGCCGCACTCGCCGACGAGATCCGCCGCTGCAGGGAAATGACGGACAAGCCCTTCGGTGTGAACCTCACCTTCCTGCCCTCGGTAACGCCGCCGGATTACCCCGGCTACATCAAGTCCATCATCGACGGCGGGGTGAAGGTTGTCGAGACGGCGGGAAACAATCCGCAGAAGTGGCTGCCCGCGCTCAAGGAAGCCGGCGTCAAGGTGATCCATAAATGCACCGCGGTCCGCCACGCGTTGAAAGCCGAGGCAATCGGCTGCGACGCAGTGAGCGTGGACGGTTTCGAATGTGGCGGCCATCCGGGCGAAGACGACATTCCCAACTTTATCCTGCTGCCGCGCGCGGCCGAAGAACTCAAGATTCCTTTCGTCGCTTCCGGCGGCATGGCCGACGGCCGCTCGCTGGTGGCGGCGCTGGCGCTGGGCGCGGAAGGCATGAACATGGGCACCCGCTTCATCGCCACGAAGGAAGCACCGGTGCACGAAAACGTCAAGCAGGCAATCGTCGCCGCAAGCGAATTGGACACCCGCCTTGTCATGCGCCCGCTGCGCAATACCGAACGCGTGCTCACCAACACCGCGGTGGAGCGCCTGCTGGAGAAAGAGCGCAGCCTCGGCACTTCGCTGAAGTTCGAGGACATCGCCGCCGAGGTGGCGGGCGTCTATCCGCGCATCATGCTCGAAGGCGACATGGACGCCGGCGCATGGTCCTGCGGCATGGTGGCCGGCCTCATCCGCGACGTGCCCACCGTCAAGGAACTCATCGACCGCATCATGGCCGAGGCAGAGGGATTGGTCCGCCAGCGCCTGGCGGGAATGCTGGGCGGCTGAAATCGCCCTTTCACTCATCGACAACAAGAACCGCGATGCCTGCCGGCCGCCGACGCCGGCGCGGACATCCTTCACCGTACGGAGACTTTCATGCCATTACCCACTCTTGAAACCACCCTCTACAGCGTAGACCGGGGCGTTGCCACCATCACGCTCAACCGCCCCGAAAAACTCAATGCCTACAACGCGAAGATGCGCGAGGAACTGATTGCGCTGTTCGACGAGACCGATGCCGATGACAATGTGCGGGCGGTGATCGTCACCGGCGCCGGCAGGGCTTTCTGCGCCGGCGCCGACCTGTCGTCGGGCGGCACGACGTTCGACCGCAAGGCCAATCCCGGCGATCTCACGCGGGAATCGCTCAAGGTGGGCGATGTCTACCGCGACGGCGGCGGCACCAACACCCTGCGCATCTATCAAAGCCTGAAGCCGGTCATCGGCGCGATCAACGGAGCGGCGGTCGGTATCGGCGCGACGATGCAACTGCCGATGGACATCCGCCTGGCATCCACCGAAGCGCGCTTCGGCTTTGTATTCACACGGCGCGGCATCACGCCAGAGGCCGCATCGTCCTGGTTTCTGCCGCAGCTCGTCGGCATGCAGACCGCGCTCGAATGGTCGATGACCGGCCGTATCTTCAATGCCGACGAGGCACTGGCGCGCGGACTGGTCCGCTCGCTGCACGCACCCGATGAACTGCTCCCGGCCGCGCACGCGATCGCCCGCGAGATAGCCGACAACACGGCGCCGGTATCGGTCGCCCTGGCGCGCCAGATGATGTGGCGCATGGCGGCTGCGCCGCACCCGATGTACGCCCACCGCATCGACAGCCGCTCCATCCAGACACGCGGCCAATCGGCGGATGCCCGCGAAGGCGTCACCGCCTTCCTGGAAAAGCGCCCGGCGGTTTTCCCGAACAAGGTATCGACCGACATGCCGCCGTTCTTCCCATGGTGGGATGAACCGGATTTCGAGTAATCGCTTTTACACACTAGCTATTAATACTGCTGGTTCATGAGCAATCCCTGGCTGGTTCCCTCCCCCTACGAGGGGGAGGGAACCTTACCGAGGTGTTCCGAGAGACAGTGATATCAACATAATTTCCACACTATGACCTTCCAGACCTCCCTCTCCCTCTGCGGCCCCTTACGCCAGCCGCGCCAGATGCTGGCCGAACAGGAATACAGCGGCCATACCTCCATCCATGACGACGCCATGGCCGAGAAGCTCGGCTTTCGCGCCGGGCCAATCGAAGGACCAACCCACTTCAGCCAGTTCGTTCCGCTGCTGGCGCACCTGTGGGGCAATGCCTGGTTCGAGCGCGGCTGCTTCTCCTCGCATTTTCAGAACATGGTGGTCGAGGGTGAATCGGTGCGTGCCTTCGTCGAACTGCCCGCGCCGGGCGCCACGCGTGCGCGGGCATGGGCCGAGAAAGCCGACGGCACGCCGGTGCTCGAAGCCAGCGCCAGCCTCGGTCCGGATCATGGAACGACCCTGCTGGAGCAACGCATGGCGCAACTGCGCCCGCCGGAAAAGCTGGTGATCCTGTCGGACCTGCATGTTGGCATGACCGGTGCGCAGGATGAGCTGGTGCGCATGGACGCCGATCAGCACATGGGCAAGCTCTATCCGTTTTCGCTCGCGCAGAAACTGCAACGCATTACCGAAACTTCGCCTTGGTATGCCGACGGCGCATCGTCGCCGTGGGGTCGGGCGATCATTCCGCTGGAGATGGTGAGCGTGCTCGCCGAGTACACCAGCCCATTGGCCAGGTTTCCGGTGAAGCACCCTGTCGTCGGCCTCTTCGCCGACCAGGAGATCCGCATGGTCGACGGACCGCTGTTTGTCGGTGAGAATTACTTGATCCGGCGCGAGATCGTCGCCCTGTCGGAGAGCAAGCGCACCGAATCCTACTGGGTACGCACCCGCATTTACGACGAAGCGGGACAGCGCATCAAGGCGGAGATGCTGCTCAACCATGCGACGCTGAAGCACTCGTATGCGGGATATGAAGCGGAGCGGAATGCCGGCTGAGCAACCAGACGTTGACGAATCGCCGCGGGTGGTCTGCCCGTTCGGCGCGGTTTCCGCTCCGGCCGCGAGCACGGCGTTAGCCGGTGCCGCCGCCTGGCCCGCTGCATTCAGCGGGTTTGAGCCACAATTCCCATCCGGGATGGTAGCGCCTGATCATGCCTACCAGACCCGGATCACCTGCCCCGTCTGCAAACCATCCACGCTCTTCACATATCCCAACGCGACCCGGCGGGCCGGCACCGGTTCGAAACCATGGAAATACGGGCCGTACGCCGCCATCGATTCCTGCAGCACCGACGGATTGACCACGTTGATGCGCATGCCGCGCGACAGCTCCAGCGCGGCGGCGCGTGCAAAACCTTCCACCGCCGCGTTGACGGCGGTCGCATTGACACCGTAGCGGATCGGATCGTCGGCGACGATGCCGCTGGTAAGCGTGATCGAGCCGCCGTCGTTCAGGTAGTGCTGGGCGGTCAACGCCACATTCACCTGACCCATCAGCTTGTCCTGCAGGCCGATACCGAACTGCGCCGGTGTCATTTCGGACAGCGGCCCGAAATGCAGGTTGCCGGCGGCGACCACCACCGCATCGGCCTTGCCGACGCGCTCGAACAAGCTTTGCACGCTGGCGATGCTGGTGATATCGACCTGGTGCCGGCCACTGGTCCTGCCGACTTCGATGATGTCATGGCGTGCGCCGAGTTCCTCGACGACCGCCCGTCCGATGGTGCCGCTGGCGCCGATCACGATAATGTTCATATTGCCTCCTGGGTTGCTGTTTGCTGCGTCGCCGCGATGGTGCGGCGGTGTCAGTGAAGCGATTATGGATTCCACAACCACATGAATAAATGCATTAATATTTACAACATTTAAAACCATTGGTTTGGAATGCATGGACAAGCTGCTGAGCATGGAAGTCTTTGTTGCCGTGGTCGACAAGGGCAGTTTCACCGCCGCGTCGGAAGCGTTCAACATCTCGCCGGTGATGGTGGGCAAGCACATCCGCAGCCTGGAAGAGCGGCTTGGAGCACGGCTGCTGACGCGGACCACGCGGCGGCAGAGCCTGACGGAAATCGGTCATCGGTATTGCGAGCGCTGCCGTCTCATCCTGGCCGATATCCGGGCGGCCGAATCCGGCGCGGAAGCAATGCGCACCGCGCCGCGCGGCGTACTCAAAGTCAATGCGCCGGTGTCCTTCGGTACCCAGTGGCTCGCCCCTGCCCTGACCGACTACCTCACTTTGCATCCTGAAGTCAGCCTCGATCTGCAACTGAACGACCGGGTGGTTGACCTGATCGAAGAAGGCTTCGATGCCGCCATTCGAATCGGCGAGCTGGACGATTCCGGCATGGTGGCGCGGCCGCTGATGCCGTACAGGATGCTGATCTGCGCATCGCCCGCCTATCTCGAACGCGCCGGCATCCCGAAGACGCCGCGTGACCTCGCGTCGCATCAATGCCTCGATTACAGCCACTGGAACAAGCGGGTGCGCTGGAAACTGAATGGTGAAGAAGGCGATGCGTCCGAGTTTCCGGCCAGCCGCTTTCGCTCCAACAATGGACAGGCCCTGAGAATGGCGGCGCTGCGAGGCTATGGCGTGGTGATGCAGTCGGAGGTATTGCTGGGCGATGACGTCGAGGCAGGCAGGCTGGTGTCGCTGCTCGAAGCGTATGTGCCGCCGCCACGCCCGATGCACCTGATCTATCCGCGCGACCGGCAGGCGACGCCGAAGCTCACGACCTTCATTGATTTCGTACTGGAGCGCCTCGGGCCGGAAGACTCTCCGGCCAGTCCTGCAACGCGCCGAACCAAATGACGGCGCGACTGTACAGGCCGTTGATGAACTTGGGAGTTCAGCGGCTTTCCCTTATCCTGAAGAGATACTTACATGCGGAGTTTTGAATGAAGATTGCGGTATATGGGGCCGGTGCGGTCGGCGGATTGATGGCGGCGCGGCTTGCCGCGACCGATGGCGGCACGCGGGCCGACGTCAGCGTGATCGCGCGCGGCGCCACGCTGGCGGCATTGCGGTCTCAGGGCATGCGCTTGCAGACTGCCGACCGCTTGCTGGCCGTGCCGGTGCCCGCGGAAGAAGATCCGGCGGCGCTCGGCGTGCAGGATGTGGTGATCGTCGCCGTCAAGGCAACCGCCCTGGCGGATGTGGCGGCACGCATTGCGCCGCTGGTGGGGCCCGATACCCTGGTCGTCACCGCGATGAACGGCGTGCCATGGTGGTTTTTCGATCATCCTGCGCTGCCCTTTGCCGGTACCCGGCTGGCGTCGCTGGATCCGGATGGCACGTTGCTGAAGACCATACCAACAAGGCAGGTGATCGGCTGCGTGGTGCATCTGTCCAGCACCAGCCCGGAGCCCGGCCTGGTGCATCCCGGCTTCGGTAATCGCCTGATCGTCGGCGAGCCTGCCGGCGGCATGTCGGCGCGGCTGGACCGATTGGCCATGCTGTTGCGCGATGCCGGTTTCGACGTCGAGGCGAGTACGGATATCCGTACCGATATCTGGTACAAGCTGTGGGGCAACATGACGATGAACCCCTTGTCGGCAATCACCGGCGCCACCTGCGACCGGCTGCTCGATGATCCGCTGGTGCGCGATTTCTGTCTTGCCGCGATGCGTGAAGCGGCCGACATCGGCTCGAAGATCGGTTGCCCCATTACGCAGAGCGGCGAGGACCGGATGGCGGTCACGCGCAAGCTTGGCGCCTTCAAGACATCGATGCTGCAGGATGCTGAAGCCGGGAAGGCGCTGGAGATCGATGCGCTTGTGACCGCAGTGCAGGAAATCGGGAAAATGGCCGATGTGGCAACGCCGACCATCGATAGCCTGCTGGGACTGGTGCGCGTATTTGCTCGCATGCGCGGCCTGTATCCGGCATGATCTCTATTGCATTGTCAGGAAGCCTGATACCGTGCAGCGTCTTCCGGAATGTGGAACCAAAGCGGCTTGAGTTTCTCTATAGAACTTTGAACTGCGGAAACATAATGGATAAGCACTACCTGCCCGTCTCACTGCAGACATGGGGATGTTTTTTGATGGGCTTGATATTCTGCGGCATCGGCTGCATGTCTGAGGCAGGACTGCATGCAGGTACATTCGATCGCTTCCTGCTCGTCACTGGCAGCTTGCTGATGTTCGTCGCGTATTGCGCCGCTTTTGCGCGGGATAACACAAGCATATCCGCACGCGAACGATCGGAACCCGCCGGGCATCTCATCAACATGGCATCCGGACAATTTGGAGACAGGTGATTCAATGGCAACTAACTGGATTTCGGCACTGAAGCTGGTCCCTTGGGCGGACGTCGTCAAGAACGCCCCCTTCGTCGCGGACAGCGCGAAAAAATTATGGAAGTCGGTTGCAAAGGAAGAAGCGGAACCGGCACCGGCTCCGGTCGAGACCGTGCAAACGTTATCGCCGGAACTGCAGGCATTGCAGGCCATGGACAGCCGCATCGCTTTTCTCGAAAACAAGGTAAGCACCTTGCAACAGGAGATGGTGTCATCCGCCGAATTGATCACGGCGCTGGCGGATCAGAATGCGCAGCTCATCAAGACGACCGGAGAACTGCGCTCGAAAATGCGGTTGATGGCCGGCGCGGCGGGCGTGTTCGCAGTGGCGACGGTAGTTTCGCTCGTGGTGCTTTTTGTGCGGTAGGAAGATCAGGTCCTATTCGTAAGCGTAAAGTGTCCTCCCCTGAAAGAGCGAAGGTGGCATAGTGTGAGACTGAACAAGCGATTTGATCAAATCAATGGCCATTTCTGCTATCTCCTGCAGTCGTTTGTAAAAAAGCCAGCCCATTTCTGAGACTGGCTTTCCACAAAAATCGTCAGCGAGCCGGCGGCTCACGCCACCGGCCCTGTCACCCGATCAATCAGTGACGGCGGTTTCCGCCAACGCGTTCAGCGCCGTACCGGACCGCATCCTTCACCTTGTCCCACGTGCTTCCGGGATGGTTGGACTCCCAGTCGCTGCGCAATTGCGGTTCCACATCGGACCACTGGGCATTCTGATAGCGGCCGCTGCCGGCTGCCGTCGACCCGTAACGGTATGCGGCATCATAGTCCTCATAACGGCCGCCCGATGAACCATAAGCAGTCTGCCAGTGGCTACGGAAATCGCTGTCGTCGTCGAGCGTGCTGCGGGTTGTGCCGGTTACACCTGCCGTTCCCGTCGCGCCGAGCTGCTCGACCTCGACCTCGGTCCTGCGCACCGTATCGCTGATCTGCTCGGTACGCTGCGACACTTCCTTGCCCACCACGACTTCCTCGACCACCCGTGCCGTCTTGGATACGACCGCTTCTTCGGCGCTTTCGCGCAGCTCGATCGTGCCTTCCTTGAAGGCCGCCAGGTCGGCTGCCGTTGCCGGTTTATCGACGGCATGACGCTCGATGTTGACATGCTCTTCGCGCAGGGTCACCGCCTCATTGACAGGCCGCTCCGTCATGCGGCGGAATACCCGCACGCCGCCGCGCTGTACTTGCCGCTTGCCGACCGCCAATTCCTCCTGGATGACCGGAATGCGCGTCTCGCCCTGGGTAGTGGCTGCCGGTTTTGCCTGCGTATAGGCGCTGCGTTCGGTTGTGATCTGATCGGCGGAATATCGCGGGGCGCTGGCATCGTAGCCCGACCAGCCCTGCTGCTTCCAATGGCTTGCTCGTTCGTCGATATCGACCGCGTTGTGACGTGCCATGATGTCGGATGCACGGTCGGCGTCGTCATCGGTTGCGGCATCCACCGTCACCACGTAGCTGCCGCGGCGCACCGATTCCGCATAGACGTCGTGATGTTCCTTTTGATCGTCGCCGCCGAACAGCGAGCGGAAGAATCCGCCGATGCCGCCCGAGCTGTGGGAAGTGTCGGTCGTGGTCGTGGTTGACGCGGTGTCCGTTGCCGATTCGTTTTCCGGATTCATCTGCACGCTGGAGCGCGCGAATCCTGCTGCGAGAAGTGCCTGGACCGTGTTGTCCGCATCGGTGTAGTTGTCGTACACGCCGACCACGGTATGTCCGCCGCCGGTGCCCATGGTGTCCGTACTGGCGCCTGGACCATAGATATGTTCGCCGTTGCTGCTGCGCCAGTGTTGGTGCAGGTAAGCGGCATCTTCGTCGGAACGCGGCTTCACGCCCATCAGAATGCCGCCTTCCTTGAGGCCGCTTTCATAATGCTTCACGCGCTCTTCGGGAATGCCCCATCCGACCAGTGCACCGAGCAGGCCGCCGGTTGCGGCGCCTGCGCCTGCGCCGGCCGCCGCAGCGGCCAGAGGGCCGGCGACGACCAGGCCCACGCCCGGTATGACCAGGCTGGCGCCGGTAGCAGTGATGGCGGCAATGACTGCGCCCAGCGTACCGCCGACCGCACCGCCGATGCCGGCACCTTCAGCAGCCTTGTTGCCGAGTTCGGTCGTCGAGCCATCGGAAAAATGCCGCTTCCGAGTTTCATCGGACATGACGACATTGATATCATCGTGGGTATAGCCGCGATCGGAAAGGCCTCGATACGCGCGTTCAGCGCTGTCCCTATCGCGGAAGAGACCGGTCAGCATTCCGGAGTCGTTATTCGTAGTTGTCTTCATCATGCAATTCCTTTTTCAAGTCGATTGAAAAACGGTGGGATTTTGCCGCCGGCATTTTCTGCGCCACTATGTTTTACTTTTATCTCTGCTCGTGTATCGCCTGCAGTTTTTGCAAGCAACGTTGCGACTCGTAAATGCAAAGCTCGTTTGCGCAAACCTGCATGCAGCAGTGAAACGTCACAGAGTAAATAGCGCAGATGCAATACAGGCCGGTAATAAAATCGCAAGGGCTTGTATGAAGTCAAAAATGCATGATTAGTTCCTGCATGTTGCAAGTGGTATAAGAATGCTGCTTCACCGCTGCAACTTAATACTTACCGTCATCCGATCAATTTTATTTTTTCAACATGCATATCTACGATGCTGCGCGGACCGCGCATTCGCTCCCCTATACCAGACTGGTTCCGGCAGTTGCGCAAGCAGCGCAGGAATATGCGGACGGCCGCATTGCCGCACCCGAACGGCAGGTAGTGCCGATCGAAGGCGGCGGCGTACTGCTCGCGATGCCGGCCATCGCGCCGGACATTGGCGTAACGAAACTGATCACCGTGCATGGCGACAATGCACGCCATGGACTCCCTGCAATACAGGGAGAAGTGATTGTGTTCGACAGCAAGACGGGACAACGGCGTGCGATCCTCGATGGTCCGACCGTGACCGCACGACGCACAGCAGCGGTAACCCTGCTGGGCATCCAATTGCTTGCTCCTGCGCCGCCGGCTTCCGCCCTGCTGATTGGCAGCGGCGTGCAGGCGGCGGCACATGCCGATGCACTCATCGAGTTCTTCGGTGTGTCACGGTTGTATGTGGCAAGCCGCAACGAGCAACAGGCACGGGCGTTTTGCGATGCGCTGCGGCTGCGATATCCGCAGGCGTTGGCCTCACCGATCGATGCGAACGCCATTGCAGCACGATCGCAGGAGGTGGATGTGCTCATTGCATTGACGACTTCCACCATGCCGGTGATCCCGGAGCAGTTGCCGCCGTCCACGATGGCAATCGGGGTAGGCGCATTCAAGCCGGAGATGGCGGAGATTCCCGCCGGACTGCTGCATGCGCGCGGCGTGGTGGTCGATCACCTCGCCGGTGCGCGGCACGAGGCCGGCGATCTGCTGCGGGCGAACATCGATTGGAATAAGGCGCGTGATCTGGCAAGCATCATCCGGAATGGAATCACGATCAAGTCGCCGGTACCGGTCCTTAAAACCGTCGGTCACGCGGTATGGGACCTTGCGGCGGCGCGGGTGGCTGTTGGTGGTTGAGATGCCGAAGCCATGCGCTCGACATTGCTGATGATGAAGCGGCTGGCCGGTATCGCCGGCATCCGCGACAGGCTGATGCGCAAATTCTGCTGCGGCACCTGATAGCGCATCAACGTGGTTAGCATCCTGACTGCCATCTTCGTCAGCTCGATGGTGGTGGTTTCGCCCGGGCACCGGTGCGTGGTACGCACATCGCCGCCGCCCTGAGGAATGAAGTTGTAGGCACTGCCGTTCCAGCGGCGAAATCGCTCGGGACGGAATTGATGCGGTGCCTCCCAGATGCGGGGATCGTGATTGGTGCCGAACATGTCCAGCAATACCCAATCGCCTTTCGCGAAGTGACGGCCGCGCCAGTCGAACGGTTCGATCACATTGCCGCCGATGAGCGGAAAGAAGGGATAGAAACGGCGCACTTCCTGCACGAAGCATTCAAGCGCGTCCTCGTCGCCTGAAGCGAGCCATTCGCGCGATTCGGGATGGTCGTGCAATGCCAGCGCGGAGAAGGTGATGTAGCGCGCCACTGCGACCGTGGGACGCAGCAGGTTGATGATTTCGACCGCCGCCACCTTCGTATCCAGCAACGATCCGTCGGCATCCCGGTGGGAGACCACCGCATCGATCGCGCAACCGGGCGGAACGGAGAAATGACCGGCGCGCACCGACTCCACCACGCTGCGCATCCAGTCCTCGTTTCGGGAGCGGAGCATCATCGCCTTCCAGCTTCGCGGACCGACGCTTCCCGCGCCGTCGATCATCATCGCGAACTCAAGCGTGCGCTGCGCCGCGCCCGCCTCGGTCAGCGGCACGCCGGCCCATTCGCATACCGCGGCGCACAGGATGCGCTCGGCTTCCTCCTGCAGTACCACATGGTCCCTGCCCCGCCA
This sequence comes from Noviherbaspirillum sp., assembly GCF_035944575.1. Taxonomy (GTDB): domain Bacteria; phylum Pseudomonadota; class Gammaproteobacteria; order Burkholderiales; family Burkholderiaceae_D; genus Noviherbaspirillum. Next base: position 7,234 of record NZ_DASZBA010000206.1, on the reverse strand, counting down.
GTCATCGATGCGCGCAAGCCAATGCCGCTCGGCGATCGACACCAGGCGCTGCACGCTCTCGGGCATCAGCACCGACAGGAACATTTGCTTGCGTACCCGGTGCGCCTCGCCGTCGCGCATCATCGCGCTGCCCATGTCCTGCAGCAGCATCGCGGCCGTCGGCGGCATCGCCATCTTGCGGGTGAAGCGGCCGGGGTGATAGAACATCTTCGCCGCGTCTTCGCCAACAGCGCAAACGGCGTTGCGCAGCATCAGGCGGGTTTCGAAGGCATCGGTCCGGTAACGCTGGCAGCGATTGCCGATGAAGGTGTAGCCTTCGCGCAGAAGTGCGAGGGAGTTGTCGAGAGTGGGGTCGCGGGGGATCGTCATGGCAGATGGAGTGCAGCCCGTAATGCGCAACGGGAGATGGAAATAGGACCGTGCGCAATTCACGGCACTGTGAAGCCCCTTCCCCCTAGATGGGGAAAGGAACTTTATAGAGAAGATGCAGGCAACGCTTTCATTGAAAACTTGCCTGCGATTTTTGCCGAACGCTTCTCCGGACTCCCGGCATATAGATCGGCATAAAATCCAAACCCGTCAAAAGCAAAAACGCTTCACCGCTCCTTCGGCACCTCAATCCTCGTCGTGCCGCCGGTCACTGCAAGCGGGTCGCTGGCCGGAAAGGTCAGTTCAACGGCATCGTCCAGCAGCTCCTGTTCCTTTTCCTCCGGGTCGGACGAATCGAGCTTGCGCTTGACGACATCGCGCGATGCCGCATCCTGGGGCGCCACGTCCTTTGGTGTTACCGATGCCGAATTCTCGCCGTGGGATGAACGGTCTTTCGGCTCCTGCTGCTCATCCTCTTTCGAACTTCTCTTCAGATTGGACATACCATTTCTCCATTTCAAGTAAACCGGGGAGGAGCGTTTCCGCAGCCCTCCTTAATGCGATAGCGGAACGACACGAAAGTTCGAAATTTATGAACATCATGCAATCCGCATCATGTCCCTTCGATGCCGCTCCGCAAGTGTTTGCAGGCGCTGCTTTACGGGTATTGCACGGTCCGATTGCAACCTGCCAGCGTCACTGCCAGCGGCCCGTCGGAGTCGACCATCAGCTCGGCATCGCACCCGAGCCTTGCCCGCTGCACGTTGACCGTTACCGCACCGACATTGCGCGCGACGATATCCAGGCGGTTCGCCCGCGGTGCGACTACCGGCAAGCCCCAGGTCCGGAACTGGCTGACGTAGGCCTGCACGCCGAGATTGCCGGTAACGACACCCGCGCCGGTCTGGGTTGCCGACACCGGCGCATCCCCCTGGCCGAATGCATGCGACTTCGCATCGATGCTGCCCCGTGACGCGGCATTCGCATCGCGCACCGAGATGCCGGACAGCCAGTACGCATGGTTGCCCACCAGTCCGCGCTGGGGCACATCCATCGCCGGATTGGCGACGTACGTCACCCGTGCCGGATTGCGGTCAACCAGCGCATCGCCGAGGAAATCAGCGCTGTCCTGGTACTGGTCGTGCAGCGCCAGCGTCAGGTGTTCGCCGGTGGTGAAGGTATCGAAACGGTAGCGGTAGCCGAGTTCATCGAGCCGCTGCGCCTGCGTGCGGGTGCCTGTGTACGGCACCAGTTCATCGGCGGCCTGCACCCACATCATGATCGGAATGTTGCGCAGCCCGGGAAGCAGGTGGTAGGTGTTGGTTGCATCGCCGCCGGTCGGTTCGAGCGGCGGCGCCCAGATGCCGAGCGCCGGCGGGCCGACCACGGCATGCGCCCTGGCGAAAAGGTCCGGATAGCGGGTGCCGAACTTGTAGGTCGCATGGCCACCCATCGAATAACCGCTGATCGATGTCATCGCCGGATTGAGCGGATAGTTGCGCGCGATATCGGCCCACATTTCAAAGGTGTCGGCAGCCGCGTCATCCACATACCAGCCATCCGGCCCGCGTCCGAGCGCGGTGGCGACGATATGGCCGCGGCCGCGCTCGCCGAGCTGCGACTGGTTGCGCGACGCGGTGTACTGGTTGTGATTGCCGCCGAGCGAGTGCAGCAGCAATGTCAGGCCATAGCCGTCGGCAGGCATCGGCTTGACCGGCACGTACACGGTGTAGGGCTGCAATTGTCCGCGGTACTCGCCCTTGCAGGTGGGCGCACTGCCGCAGCGCACCGAGAAGTCAACGCCCTGCTTGGTTTCCACCGCGCTGGCGAAGATGCGGTTGATCGGGCCGGTTTGCGGCACGCCTTGCGGCTGCCCGGGCATGTCGTCGTTGGCATTACTCGCCAGCTTCGAGAAATCCACCCGCGCGAAGAAGCCGCTGATGTCGCCCGATGCCAATGCCTTGGACTGCGCGTTTTCGCGCCAGTATGATGTGCCGGACAAGGTCTGGCCCGGCCCGAGCATGGGCTCGTTGAAGCGGAAGGCGACATTGAAGAACGCCGGTGGCGCAGTTAGCGTCCCCGAGCCGCCCGGCGTAGTGGCGGACGCGCTCAGGCTGGGCAGCAGGTAGCGATTGTTTGCGGTGTCCCACAGGCCGGCGCCGGCGGCGACGCGCACCACGCCGCGTCCCGGATTCCAGGCGGCGGTGGATACCCGCACTTCAAACTGGCGTCGTGCCAGGTCGACCGTCACGGTCGGCGCCGGCGTCACTACGCTGCCGTCGGCTGCATTGGCGAGCACCGCCTGGTTGCCGTGCACCGTGAGGAAGTACTGTGCCGGCGCGGATACGTTGGCGCCGAAGGGGAATGGCCTTGCCGTTGCCGAGTCGCCCAGTGCGATGGTGAAGCCGACCCGCTCCGCATCGATCAGGCTGTTCATCGTGACGCGGAAGGCGGTGAAGTTCGACTGCGGCTTGATGCGCAGCTCAACGATGTCGGCGGCGTTGCCCGCATAGACGGGATCGGTCGGATAGGTGTAAGTGCCGTTGGCGCGAGAGAAGTTCTCTGCGGTGCGGCGCGCATCGGCAGGATCATGAATGTTCGCGTTCGCGCCGCGGTCGTCGTACAGGAAATCCTGGTACAGGAATTCACCACGCCGGTAGGCGCTGGCGCCGGAGACGAGGATGGGCCGGGCGCGCCAGATGCCGGTGTTCTCGAGTTGCGGTGCGCGCGGCGGTGCGGCGTACAGGATGTCCGGGCCGGGACGCGGCGCGGGACCGCTGTAAAGTGAGCGCCCGCTATGATCGACCGCCGGCGTATCGGCGCCACCCAGATCTTCCGCCGGCAACAGCGGATCGAGTATGCCGAGCACCCCGCCGGACATCGTCTTGATGGATCCGACATTGGCATCGCCGCCGCTGCAGCCGGCCAGCAGGACGATGGCGGACGCGCACAGCGTCGTCCTTATCGATGGAACGAAGGGTTTGTCTCTCACAACGGTCTCCTTTGGTGGGGATGAACTTGATTGTCGTTGCCGTCGGCCGGCATGCCGGCACGCGGGACGGCGTCCGCGCTGCTGGTACGGGTGTGGGGTACTAACGGTCGGGAATGCGGGAGGGTATGGGAATGAACGGCTTTGGCGCGCCTGGCGAGGCGCCCGGCGCAGAGCAGCACGCCATGCGCTGCGATGCAGGTTGTCTCATGACCGTCTCCTCCTGAATTATTTTTATCGCTGTATTTTGTATGTGCGTTTTGTGCTTGCCTGTCGATCCGCTCGCTTGCTGCGGTTTGCAATGGCTTGCAGATAAGAGATATCTGCGATACTCGGAGTTCCGCACGGTCGTGCTATTGAACCGGTGTGTCGCAAGTATTGTTGATGAGCATCAATCCAGGAGATTCCGATGTCCCGTTCCGTCGATCCCACATCCGACAGTGTTAAGCAGTTGGTCGCCAAGGTGCCGTCCGACGTTCCGGTGGTCATGCTCAACCTGCTGCGCTTCCGCGATCAGGCCGTCTACCCTGCCGACAAGGCAGAGCCGGCGCGCACCGGCCGAGAGGCCTATGCGGAGTACGGCAGGCAGATTCAGCCGCATCTCGACCGGGTGGGCGGCAAGGTCATCTGGCAAGGCGAGGGAAAGCACGCCTTCATTGCTCCGCCGGACGAAAGCTGGGATGAGGTCCTGCTGGTGCAATATCCGTCCCGCGACGCCTTCCTCTCCATGTTGATGTCGCCGGACTACCAGGCCATCACCTTTCACCGCACGGCGGCGCTTGAGGATGCGCGGCTGGTGGTCACCGTCAGGGGCTGATCCGATATGCGACCAGGAGAACTTCCTTGGTCCGCATCGATTCCCGCGGCCTGTGACAATGCCAGGCCAGTATTTCAAGCAACTATTGGAGCAAACCATGAAAGCCATTTTGACAGGACATACCCGCGGCCTCGGCGCCGCGATCGCGGAAAACCTCCTGGCGCGGAACATTCCCGTATTGGGACTGGCCCGCGCGACCAACGACGCGCTCGGCCAACGATTTCCGTCCCTGCTTGAACAGCATGCGGTCGATCTATCCGATACGGCGGCGCTTTCGCAATGGCTCGCCGGCGATGCGATGCGCCGCTTTCTGGCCGGCGGCGATACCGTTCTCCTCATCAACAATGCCGGCATCGTGCAGCCGGTCGGCCCTCTTCCGGCGCAGGACCCGGCGACGATCGCACGGGCTGTGGCGCTGAATGTTGCGGCGCCGCTGATGCTTGCCGGCGCAGTGGCCGCCGCTGGCATGAGAGACACCCGCATCCTGCACATCTCCAGCGGCGCGGCGCGCAACGCCTATCCTGGCTGGAGCGTCTACTGCGCGACAAAGGCGGCGCTCGACCATCATGCACGTGCGGCCACGCTCGACCAGGTACCTGGACTGCGTATCGCCAGCCTTGCCCCCGGCGTCATCGATACCGACATGCAGGCCGACATCCGCGCCACACCGCTGGAACGGTTCCCGATTCGCGAGCGCTTCGACGAACTCAAGCGCAGCGGCGCCCTGACGAGCCCAGCGGAATGCGCGGTGCGCCTGGTCGCCTACCTGCTCGGCGAAGGGTTTGGACAAGACGCCGTGATGGATCTGCGGGTGCTGGCTGGCTGACATGGGCCGGCGAAGAGCACCGTCGAATACAGGGCTAAGTCTGCGTTACTGGACAAAACTGTGCGCCCTCCGGCGCTAGTAAGCACTTGCCATTTGCTGCCGATGGAATACTGGCGCGCTCATCACCATCCTCCGTATCCGCTCAGTTTGCGTGCGAAATGGCGATCCCTCTGCGGAGTGCTGAACTAGAACTCATTTCATAGTTTGGAAGTCGACGCTTTTTTCTGACAAGGGCAATTTTTGACCGGCACCGAAGCCCTGTCCACCGGCTTCACCTACACCCTCTCCTGCCTGTCCGATAACGCCTCCCTTGAACTGAAGGACTTCATCGGCCTGCCGGCCCGGCTGGCCATCCTCACCGCCGCCACTGCCACCGGCAGTGACGGCGGCTTTTCCCGCTGCCTGCTCACTCTGCAAGACCCTTTGGCCATCCTTGCCCGGCGCATTAACAGCCGTGGCTTCCAGGACATGACGGTGCGTGACATCTCCGCTGTCATCGTCTACGAACACCGGCAGCACAACGGCGTGCTGGCCCAGTGCGTGGACTTGCGCGACCAATGCCGCAGGACGCATCCGAAGTATTCGCGGGTCACGCAGTTCTTGTGGGTCGGCTCATACTCGTTCTCAAGTTGTGAGCCTTCATGAAATTCTGCTGTTCGTACTAGCTGAACCGACTGCTCCGATCAGAATGCACAGTCACCGTTTTCTTGACCTGTCGCCACCAACTCTGCATCTGCAGAGCATTTAAGTGCAGCTCATTGACCTGCTAAGAATCGTGTAGCCACCCGCCGGGGAAGTTTCATGTTAATTTTGACATGGAGGCATACATGCAGAAGTGATTCACAGAAGAACAAATCATTGGTGTCCTGCGGGAGGCCGAAGTCGATGGTGCGGTGATCCGGGACATCTGCCGCAAGCACAACATCACTGAGCAGACGTTTTTCGCTGGCGCAACAAATATGGCGACATTACCGTGTCCGATGCCCGCAAGCTCAAGGACCTGGAATCGGAGAACGCGCGGCTCAAGAAGATCGTGGCCGAGCAGATGCTGGCCATTGAAGGCTTGAAGGAGATTGCCACAAAAAAATGGTGACCCCGGTGGCCAGACGCGAGGCGCTTGAGATCCTGAAGACCAAGGGGTTGTCCGAGCGTGCTGCGTGTCGAATTGCCGGGGTGAGTCGCCGGATTGCCAGTTATGAGTTGAGGCAGCCAGCGAAGGACAAGGAATTGGGTGGGCAGCTCATTGAGGCGTCTGGTCGCTATCCGCGCTTTGGCTATCGGCGCATTGCGGTCATGACCGACCAGAGCATTGGGCGGGTATGGCGCCTATGGGCCATTCTGGGACTGAATCTGCCCAAGCGCCGGCCCAGAAAGCGGCGCTGTGGCACCGATATTCGCATTCCCGGTGCCACGCAGCCCAACAGCGTTTGGTCATATGACTTTGTGCATGACCGGCTGGCCAATGGCGGCACTTTGAAGATGCTGTGCGTGCTGGATGAGCATACGCGGGAATGTCTGGCCATTGAAGTTGGCAAGTCGCTGCGTAACCAGGATGTGATTCTGACGCTGTCACGGTTGATGCGGCTGTATGGCAAGCCAGCCTTTATTCGGTCCGACAACGGCGCGGAATTTACAGCGACGGCGGTGATGAAGTGGCTGCGAGACCAGAATGTTGGTCCGGCCTATATCAAGCCCGGCAGCCCCTGGCAGAACGGGTTTGTGAAAAGTTTTAACGGTAAGCTGCGCGACCAGTGCCTGAACCGGGAATGGTTTGTGAACCGCCGCGAAGCGAAGATCGTGATCGAGAAGTGGCGGCAGTTTTATAACAACGAGCGACCGCATTCTGCGCTCGGCAATCAGGCACCGGCCTCAGTAGGCCGGCAACGATGGCAAAATCAGAGTGCTTGAACCAGAAGACTAACCTTGAAATTGGCTACAAATTTCTGTGGCAGGTCATCATGACGATCCTTACGCGACTGCATAGACCAACCACCTGATGTGAAAACAAATCAATGACGGCAGCCAGAATCAGTCAGCCGTCGTGCGTCCGAATGTACGTAATGTCGGTCACGCAATCTCGAATTGGTTCGGCATCATCAAAATGCTGCTGCAAGTAATTTGGTGGGCATTGCAGACGCAATTGAACGTATAGCTGGCGGCGAGGTGGAAGTTGCTCCGGCGATTCGGGAAATCATTATCACGGCGGTGCGCGAAGATGACGCGTCCGACATTG
>NZ_DASZBA010000205.1:0-6175 GCF_035944575.1 Noviherbaspirillum sp. | reverse complement strand
GCAATTCACAAAATAAAAAAGGCGGCATTGCCGCCTTTTTTATTTGTCATTGATGCCGCTCGCGTCCTTAAACGCGCGAAGTCAGCTGGCCGTTCACTACGCGCACGCGATCGCCGCTATTCCAGACCGGCTGCTGAGAGTACGGGAAGCTGCGCACTTCGCCATTCTCCATGCGCACGTGGACTTGATATGACGTCACGGAGCGCGTCCGCTTTTCCACTTCGTTACCTGCATAGCCGCCACCGACAGCCCCCGCCACGGTAGCGATCTTGCGGCCACTGCCGCCTCCGACCTGGTTGCCGAGGACGCCGCCGAGTACCGCGCCGGCAACCATGCCGATGCCGCTCGGCTGCGCCTGCTGCTGGATGGCCTGGATTGACTCGACCCGTCCGCAGCTCGTGCAGATGCTCGGCGCCTGCGCAACCGGTGCGCTGCTTTCATAGCTGGTGCGGGCATGCGACTGCTGGGGCTTCTGGACCGGACGGGGTGCATAGCTGCGGGGTTGGGGAGCCGGTGCGACTTTGGGCTTTTCCTCGGTTGGTTCTGCTAGCGTAACCTTGGTGTCCTTGGCATCCATCAGCGCTGCCGGCGATGTGGCGGTGGTGGCGAGTGCCGGCGCTGTTGCTGGCGTAACCGCTGCAGCTGGCGATGCGGTGCCGTGGGAATTCGGAATGAGGCCGGTGATGGCCGCGACACCTGTCAGGCTGACCAGCATGACCGAAATGGCTGCGCCGGCGATGAGTGGATGAATGCGGTTTGTTGTTTTGCTTGCTTCCATGATGAACCTCCTGTGGTGTGCATCTTGTGAACCATGCACGTAGACAAATTATCGGAGGTGGCATCAATTGAAAAAAGTCCTTTAATGTGTCAGCTGTAAGCCTTTGTAACCCTGTTTCGTTTATTAAACATTATAAAAAAAGGACGTCCGTGGACGTCCTTTCTACGGTGAAGCGATCAGTCCTCACGCCGCAAATGCGGAAACAGGATGACATCGCGGATATTCGGCGAATCGGTAATGAGCATCATCAACCGGTCAATGCCGATACCGCAACCGCCTGTCGGCGGCAATCCATATTCCAGTGCACGAATATAGTCGGCATCGAAGTACATCGCTTCCTCGTCGCCGGCATCCTTGGCCGCCACCTGGGCCTGGAAGCGTGCCGCCTGGTCTTCGGCATCGTTCAGTTCGGAAAAACCGTTGGCGATTTCGCGGCCGGTAATGAACAACTCAAACCGCTCCGTGATGCCGGGTATCGTGTCGGACGCCCGTGCCAATGGCGAGACCTCCACGGGATAGTCGACGATGTATGTCGGTTCCCAGAGCTGCGCCTCGGCCGTTTCCTCGAACAGCGCGAGTTGCAGCGCGCCCAGGCCGGCGTTGGCCAGCGGCGCGACGCCGAACTTCTTCAATTCTGCGCGGAGGAACGTAGCGTCCTGCAGCTGTGCGCTTTCGTAGTGCGGCGCAAACTTGTTGATCGCCTCCACAATCGTCATCCGGTGGAAAGGCTTGCTCAGGTCGAGTTCGCGCCCTTGATAATTCAGGCAGGCAGTGCCATGGGCGTCGATGGCGGCCTGACGGATGACTGCTTCGGTAAAGTCCATCAGCCACCGGTAATCCACATAGGCGGCATAAAACTCCATCATCGTGAATTCCGGATTGTGGCGGGGTGAAACGCCTTCATTGCGGAAATTCCGGTTGACTTCAAACACCCGCTCGAAGCCGCCGACCACCAGCCGTTTCAGATACAGTTCCGGCGCAATGCGCAAGAACATTTCCATGTCGAGTGCATTGTGGTGGGTGATGAATGGCTTGGCTGCCGCGCCGCCCGGAATGGTATGCAGCATCGGTGTCTCGACTTCCATGAAGCCATGTTCGGACATGAAGCGGCGGATCGACGACATCGCGGCCGTGCGGGCCTTGAATGTGCGGCGCGTTTCTTCGCTCATGATCAGGTCGACATAGCGCTGCCGGTATTTCATCTCCTGGTTGGACAAGCCGTGAAACTTGTCGGGCAACGGCCGCAGCGATTTGGTCAGCAGCCGCAAGGTCGTTACCTTCACGGTCAGTTCATCGGTCTTGGTCTTGAACAGCGTGCCCTCGATGCCGAGGATATCGCCAAGATCGTAGTGACGGAATGCTTCCATCTCCGCTTCGCCAGTCTTGTCGGACGTGATGTAAAGCTGGATGCGGCCGTCCGCTTTTTGTCCCGAGGCGTCCTGCAAGGTGGCGAAGGCAGCCTTTTTCCCGGCTTCGCGCTTGAGCATCATGCGACCGGCGATGCTGACCTGTACTGCCAGCGCCTCCAGCTCCTCGCGGCCCATGTCGCCATACTGCGCCTGCAGATCGGCCGCTTTATGCTGGGGGCGGAAGTCGTTCGGGAATGCGACGCCTTTCTGGCGGATCGCGGCAAGCTTTGCGCGCCGTTCCGCGATGATGGAATTTTCGTCTTCGATGGGCGCCGTGTTCTGGTTATCAGTTGTCATGAATAGTCTGTCTAAGGTAAGGGACGTGCTTACACACCTTGCTTGAGCGAAGCGGCGATGAAACCGTCCAGATCGCCATCGAGCACCGCTTTGGTGTTACCCATTTCGAAGTTGGTGCGCAGGTCCTTGATGCGGGACTGATCCAGCACATAAGAGCGGATCTGGTGACCCCAGCCGACATCGGTCTTCGAGTCTTCCAGCTTCTGCTGTTCGCTCATGCGCTTGCGCAGCTCCAGTTCGTACAGGCGCGACTTCAGCATTTCCCACGCCTCCGCGCGGTTGCGATGCTGGCTGCGGTCGTTCTGGCACTGGACGACAATGCCGGAAGGCGCGTGCGTCAGGCGCACCGCGGAATCGGTTTTGTTGATGTGCTGGCCGCCCGCGCCGGATGCGCGGTAGGTATCCACGCGGACGTCAGCCGGATTGATGTCGATGTCAATGGACTCGTCCACCTCCGGGTAGACGAAAATGCTCGAGAACGACGTATGTCGGCCGTTGGCGGAATCGAACGGCGACTTCCGCACCAGGCGATGCACACCCGTCTCGGTGCGCAAAAAGCCGTATGCGTACTCACCCTCGACCTTGATGGTGGCCGTCTTGATGCCAGCCACTTCGCCGTCGGACTGTTCCAGTATTTCGGCCTTGAAACCCTTGCGCTCGCAATAGCGCAGATACTGGCGCAGCAGCATCGACGCCCAGTCCTGCGCTTCCGTACCGCCGGCGCCGGCCTGAATATCAATGAAGCAATTGTTGGGGTCCATCGGATTCGAAAACATCCGGCGGAATTCCATGCCTTCCACCAGTTTTCGCAACTCTTCGGCATCCTGCTCGATAGCAAGAAGCGTATCCTCGTCCTGCTCCTCGCGTGCCATTGCAAACAGGTCGCTGGCGTCACGCAGGTCCGTATCGATTTTAGTGAGGGTATGAACGATCGCTTCCAGCGATTTCTTTTCCTTGCCCAGGTCCTGGGCGCGCTTCTGGTCGTTCCAGACGTTGGGATCTTCCAGTTCGGCGTTGACTTGTTCCAGTTTCTCCGACTTCACATCGAAGTCAAAGATACCTCCGTAGTTCGGCTTCGCGGGTCGTCAGGTCCGCGAGGAGGGCGGAGAGAGCATTGAGGCGTTCGGCTTCCATGATCATTTCTTGTGCGGTCAAATCCGAAATTATACCTGACCAGTCCTTCAAAGAACCCGGCTGGACCGCTTTCAATTGGCCGAACAGTGTCCCGTTATATATCAGCTAACGAATTGGCATTGCGATGCTGGCGTACGCATATCCATGTTACGTCCGCGGTTCAGGTGATCCTCTATTTCCGCTGCACAGCCCAATGCTCGGCCGTACAGGAAAATAGTGAATGCCGCTGTCTCCAGCACTTGGGCCGGGAACATGCCGGACCGGTACGGTTGCCACAAAATTTTCAGAAGCAATGCCGCAATGACGGCGTCGATGTTGACGCAGTACACAGTGCGTGAAACACCCTCGTCGTATAGCGCCTGAACCAAAGCATGGTAGTACTCGTGGAATATATTGTATTCGCCGCGCTTCTTAAATAAATGGTGCACATACACTTCACGAGGATCATGATTGACCGGTCGGTCCTTGAATACGGGATGGTTGACGCCGGGAATTTTCTGCAAGTCCAAACTGCCAGATGATTTCTTTTTGGCCTTGTAGTTGGCGTATTTTTCCACATAGCGCGTAGCGAGCGCTTTCAGATCCAATCCATGATTGGGGTCTGCCGGATCGATAAGCCCGGTGTCGCTAAACTGCTCGACCAGAAAAGCAATTCCTTCATACCCATTGCCTCCATGGGTATAGCCTGAGTGAGTAAGAAAGCCGACCATCGCCTTGTTGAGCTGAACCCTCTCCGGATTTTCAGGTCCGTCTGCCGACACGGCGCCTTTAGCACCTTGTGCGGAAATTGTACCGGGGCCATTCGTCAGGAGCAGGCCTACCAGCGTCTGGAACGCAAACAGATTCGCTGGCGTCGGCTCTTGCCCGAGCAGGGCTCGATAAGCCATTTCCGTTAGCGAACGTGTGCCGAGAATATCTTGTTGATCGATGCCGCAAAAGCGTGTTTTTTCGTGTTGCGTCGATGGTGCTGACGCGCCCAAGACCATGCCGAAAAGACGAATCCACCATGGAAGGTTGGCTGCTGTCGCTTGCGATATACGCTTGCGCATCAGGGGGCCCCAGGCAAGGGTCGTGACAATTGCAGCGATTACCGCATCAGCAGTCGGATAATCTCCTAAGCCCACGAGAAAACGAATAAATACGGACTTCACACTGCGGGCTTTGATTCCTTCCAACATCCTTTGTGCCAGCGGGTCCGCAGTTTCGGCAATGAGTAATTTTCGTGTTTCGGTATCGATCTCTATTGTCTGAAAGTCGAAACGCTCGTCCAGAGCGCTTTTCAGCCCGGCCCTTGAGAACAAATCCAACAGGATTTGGGCCGCTTTGCGTGCTTTGTCCACCCGATTGGGCCCGACAATGCTGCAAGCCGTTGCAATAACGGAGTTGGGCGCATTACCTGCCTCCCGTGCGGCCTGCGCTGCTACAAGCGCGATATCTCCATGCCGATTCATTTCAGCGCCGACCGCCACATTGACCAATTCCCAATCGTTTCTGCCGCCAGGCTCTCGCAGTAGCGCTAAATTGAAATTTGATTCAAGAGAGAATTGGGCCGCTTCGAGCATGGTCACGCCGTGCAGGCTGGTGACCTGAGTCTTTGCGTGCATTTGCGAAGCCCCTGACGTATCCTTCATGGCTTGACGCGGAAAAACGGCGCCAAGCTGTCGATTCAACTGGGCGATCTGCGCATTGTATGGTGGGAGAGCCTGCACGAGCGGGATGTCCAGCTCCTTGGGTATCGGCAGGCCTTGACTGGAACCAAACCAGGGTTTCAGTTCCATACTGCCTTCTGGAGCAAAGTCTGGCCGGGTGCCATTTTCACGCATTACCGCGGTTAGAGCGGCGGTAATATGGGCGATGTTGGTGACCAGTGCGCCTTTAGCTGAAAAGATGGGCCTCTCCGGTGTGTATATGCCATCGACACCCAATTTGTCCATGAACCATCGCTCCTTCGCTTCGGCATCATCATTGCCCCCGGCCATTGCTCCTGCATGGCCCACTGCTCGGGTTAGTTTCGATTTCCAACGACCGACAATACACGCAACAATTGGCTTGTTGAAGTGTGCCTCCAGTTCGTAATATCCACCCGGTTCCGCGTAAAGCACGGCAGCCTTGCTGCGCGCGTCATTGGCGAGTGCAAACGCGAACTCAGGGGCAGCGTAATGAATATAGACATCTTTCCCGCTGGAGATGAGCGTCGTCGTGCCCCATCCGGCCATACGCAGGTAGGTGGCAATCGTGGTTGTGAAGCCGCCCGAGTTCGAGAAGATTGCTATCGAACCTTTCCTCAAGGTCTCCGCCGGCGCTTCTCCGCCCAACGCTCCGCCTATGCGTACCCGGTTCCAAGCATCGGCCACGCCGAGGCAGTTGGCGCCGAAGATATCAATGCCGTTCAACTGGCCCATTGACCGAATTTCCCGAGCATCGTGCACCGATATTTTTTCGGTGACAATGAAGATCTTTCGAAGCTCCGGATTCAGTCGGATCAGTTCGGCTACGCCATCGCGTGCACCGGACGGCGGCAGATAAACAACCCCGCAATTGAACCGGTGGCCGTCTT
>NZ_DASZBA010000204.1:0-15866 GCF_035944575.1 Noviherbaspirillum sp. | reverse complement strand
GCGCAGAAGCAATTCAAAAATCGACAGTTTGATGTTTGTTGAAGTTGAGGTTTTTTGATTAAAAAAACAGAAACCGAGGAGGAGGTTTTGGTACTGGTGCGCGGGTGATGCTGGAGGCGGGATGTGGCCGATGAAGCGTGTGGGTAAAGACGATCTGCGAGAGTGATCGAGCTGACAGACATCATTGGCGTCAGTGCATAAGCGTTTTTCTGTGACTGTACAAGCTGAGAATTTCGCTCACTCTCTGCAAGGCTCCTTCGCCCTCATAGGGGGAAGAAGCTCTACAGAGGTTTGTCGAAGACGCCGAGCTGTTCAATCCATCCGAGCCTGTTGAAACCTCGCCGCCACAATCGTGTCAGAGTAGACATGAACCAGGCGCCGCACGACTGTGCATTCCGGCAGAGCCGAAATCAAAAGCCGCGGAGGTTCACCAAACGACAATGATGAATTCTGGAAAGGTCCGCCATGCGCATGAGTGACGAAGAGTATTTCCGCAGTTGTGTCGCGAAGGAACGGCATCTCGCGCATCTTCTTGGTCACCATGAAATCGAAGAATTCTCGGACGATGCGGGGACCTTGTGGGAGAACACCACCGCACTGCCGAAATGGACGCGCGACTGGAATGCCTGCGGATCGCTGATCGCGACGTACAACATCGCGATCGGTTTCGGCAAGGATCCGCTGCATCACAATGAGGACGGCGTCATGGCCGGCGCGGTCATGGTGCCGTTCTCCGATCATCCGACGAAAGAGCGTGCCATCATGTATGCGATCGTGAAAGCGGTCATTCATCAACTCGAACATGCAAAGCCCTGCCGTTAGGCGACCAAGTCCATGGAAAAATTTTTGATTCAGAACGAATTCGGCGAAGCGCAGGAACTGGTCGGCGAAGAGATCGTGGTGCCGGAATTCGAGGAGCTGCAATTCATCCTGCATGCCTGGCTGTATGACAAGCACGGCGGCTGGGCAGTGACCGAGCGCTCATCCGGCAAGCGCATCACCAGCGGTCCGCAGGGCACCGAGCATACGGCCCAGGATCAGCTTGAACGGCAGCTCAAGCTGCACGGCAAGGATGCACTGATGCGCGTGCTGGGCAAGGGAAGATTATCGAGCTGACGCCCCGTTTCCCGCCGGCGTCACATGAATGTTCAAGGAGGATCGAGATGTGCGGACGGATCACCCAGCATCGTTCTCCCGATGCGTATGCGCGGGCAATCGGATGGCCGGCCCGGTCGTATCGCGCCGGGGCAGGAGCGCGCGCAGCCAACTGGAACGTGCCGCCCGGCTCGCATCCCTGGCTGATGCATACGCTGGAGGATGACGAAGGCCGCATCGAGCCGATCCATTGGGGATACCGGCCATCCTGGGCAGCGGAAAAAGGCTTGCCGATGGCCATCAATGCGCGCATCGAAAAAGCCGCGACCGGCGCGTTTTTTCGTGGCCTGTGGAAATCCGGGCGCGCGATCGTTCCTGCGGACGGCTGGTATGAATGGACCGGCGAGAAGGGACATAAGCAGCCCTGGTACATTCGCCTGAAAACCGACCGCCCCATGTTCATGGCGGCCATTACCAGCTATCGTCCCGACAAGGAACCGACCGACAACACCGGCTTCGTCATCGTGACCGCGGCGGCCGAAGGCGGTCTCGTCGATGTTCACGATCGCCGGCCGGTGGTGTTTTCCGAGGAAGATGCCCTGCTTTGGATGGACAATGGTTTTCCGCCCGAGCAGGCGGAGCAACTGGCCAGATCGGTGGCACTGCCGCCGGACGCGTTCGAGTGGTATGAGGTCGGCACCGAAGTCAACCGCGTCGGAAACAATGGCGAGCGGCTGATCCAGCCTAATGCAGTAGCCTGACGGTCGTGCCGGTCAATTCCAGTTCCCGTTTCGACACGCCTTCCATCAGTCCCGCCATCACCTGTTCGGGCGAATAGCCGTGTGAGGCCGACAACGCGCCGGTAATTTCTTCCACCTCGCGCCCCTGCGATTGCGTCACTCCCATGCGGACCAGTTCACCCTGGATCGCGTTCCACATGGCGATGGAAGTCTGTTCTTTCGGTTGTTGGGACATATCTGCTCCTTATGCAACGGACCTTCGGGCCCAAATGATTGATTTGCGGATTTATTGCTCTACGTCATAGTGCTGTAAAGAATCGCCGCTATGATCCTGACATCTGCTGCACATGCAACCGATATGCCTGGTGGCGGAAAGGCACGCTTTGCCCGAAGAGACACGGGAAGGCGTGCCGACCATCGTTTTCCACATTCCTTTCCTCGCCCGTTCCACCCTCCTGCGGTACTTCGAACCAGACGCCTGCTTCATAGGACGCCCTACGTTAAAATTGCGTCTCAACGAATGGGGAATCGAATGAACGGCATACTTGGCGTATTAGGTGGAATGGGGCCACTTGCAACAGTGGATTTCTTTCACAAAGTCGTCGAAGAAACGCGTGTCAATGTGGATCAGCAGCATGTCCCCGTCATCATTGATTCCGTACCGCAAATTCCCTGCCGCGTCGCGGCGATCCTGAGCAACGGCGAATCGCCTTTCCCCCATATGCTCGCCGGCCTGCAACGGCTTGAGCGAGCCGGCGCGGAATGCGCGGTGATCGCCTGCAATACCGCCCACTTCTGGTACGACGAACTCGCCGCAGCCAGCGGCATGCCGATGCTGCATATCGTCGATGCGGTGGCCGATGAACTTGCCCGTCATGACGCCATGCAAAAGCCGGTCGGTCTGCTGGCCACCGAAGCTACGCTGAGCGCGGGCATCTATCAAAAGCGCCTTGCCGACAGAAATGCCGACTTCCTGCTGCTGTCCCCTGACGAACGCGCCGAGCTGATCCTCCCGGCCATCGCGATGGTGAAGCAGCACAAGCTCGAACCCGCCGGCCGCCTGCTGGAAAAGGCGATCGGTCTGCTGCAGCAGCGCGGGGCCGGCGCCTGCGTGCTGGCCTGCACCGAACTGCCGGTGGCGCTGGCGGCGGTCGGCTCGCCACTGCTGTCGCAATCGATCGATGCATCCCGCGCGCTGGCGCGTGCTTCGGTGCGCTGGTCGATGCGCCGCCGGCAGGAAATCGCCGCTTCGGCATGATGCCGGACCCCCATTCCCGTTCCGCCATCCCTATGCTTCACACCACAAACGGAGACTAACCATGCATCTCGCGCGCTTCCCCCGTATCAAGCTGGCCCACGGGCCGACACCCTTTGAACCGATGCCCAACCTGTCGAAGTTCCTCGGCGGGCCCAACCTGTACATCAAGCGCGATGACTGTACCGGCCTTGCCAGCGGCGGCAACAAGACCCGAAAACTGGAATTCCTGATGGCCGACGCGGTCGCGAAGGGGGCCGATACCGTGATCACCCAGGGCGCGACCCAGTCCAATCATGCGCGCCAGACCATCGCGGCGGCGGCGAAGCTGGGACTGGACTGCCAGATCCTGCTGGAGCGGCGCGTATCGGACCTCGGCGACGAATACGAGCAATCCGGCAACGTGCTGCTCGATGAAATCCTCGGCGGCACCATCGCCGGCCGCCTGCCCGCGGGCACCGACATGGCGAAGGCAATGGAGGAGCTGGCCGAATCCCTGCGGGCCAAGGGCAAGAAGCCATACATCATTCCGGGCGGTGGGTCGAACGCGATCGGCGCGCTCGGCTACGTGGTCTGCGCGCAGGAATTGCTGACACAGTCGTTCGACGCCGGCGTGCGCATCGACCATGTCGTGCATGCCACCGGCAGCACCGGCACCCAGGCCGGGCTGGTCGTCGGCCTGCATGCGAGCAACAGCGGCATCCCGGTGCTGGGCATCAGCGTGCGCGCGGCGAAGCAGCAGCAGGAGGAAAACGTCTACAAGCTGGTGCGGGCGACGGCCGAGCATATCGGCCTCAAGTCGGACATCCCCCGTGAAGCGGTGGTCGCCGACAGCGACTATGTCGGCGGCGGCTACGGCGTGCCGACCGAGGGAATGATCGAGGCGATCCAGCTGACCGCCCGCATGGAAGGCATCCTGCTCGATCCGGTGTACAGCGGCAAGGGGATGGCGGGCCTGATCGCGCTGATCCGCGCCGGGCGTTTCAGCAAGGATGAAAACATCGTCTTCATCCACACCGGCGGATCGGTGGGCCTGTTCGGCTACCGGAATACCTTCCAGAAAACCGGCGGTTGAGGTACAGGACTGTCTAAGCCGCCATGTCGATGGCGGCCAGCTTCCATGTGAACAGGCCGTATCGGCGCAGGGTCAGCGTCGATACCGGCTTGCCGTCCCGGGAGATCATTACGTCGTACCGGGACAGCGATTGCCAATCCGATGCGTAGCTGATTTTCCTGCCTGCCGGCTGATTCTCCGCCGGCTTCTCGTCCACCGGCCTGTCGCGGCGGGCGCGGGCGTTCGCAGCGGATTCCCGCGCGCTGTAACCGTCGAGCACCAGGTCCAGTCCGACAGGCGACACGATCAGGTCCACCACCGGACCGATCACCATCCCGCCGATGATGTTGCCTACCTCCGATGACATGCCGGTGCGCGATTCGAGTTGTCTGATCAGGTCGGCTTTGACGGATTCCCGAAGCGCCGGAAAATCGACCAGCGCATTGAGATCGGGATAGCGCTTGTCGTTGATCGCCTGGTGGATGGCCGCCAGGGTGGCCGCCGGGCGGGTGACGAAGTAAGCGATTGCTCCGGCGGTCAGGGCCAGCAGGAGCAGGGCGGAAAGAAGGGAGCGTCTGAGCATGGTGGGTGGAGCTTAGCATCCCGCTATGACGGTGTGTCGTCTCCATTCGGGGCAAACGAATATTTCTGAGGGTTTTTCAGTTCGCTGCAGGTAATAAAAAAGCCGGGCTGAAGCCCGGCCTTTTGCTTAATCAAGCCATGCATTAAATGGGACGGCAAACAGTCCACGGTGTGAGAGTAGCCGTTTCATTGTAAGCCGCATCAGCAGGAACTGTAGTTGTCGGTGCGAGCGGATTAGCGGCTCCGGTGCTGCCTCTTAGGCTACCGGCGCTATTGCCAATATTTGATGCCGGCAGGGCCCCATCAACGGTAGTGTCGATTCCGGCTGCTTGCTTGGTGCTTAGTCCAGATACGCAAACAGCAGGACCAACCATACCGTATGCGCCAACAGTGACAGCAATTAATCCACCTGTACCAGCACGTGGTAAGCCAGCAACTCCTGTTGCTGTGGGATCACCCGCAGTCATACCAGATGCACGTAATGAACGCCACAAAGCTGGCTGTTCACCGCCATTGGTGAATGCTTGGGCAGGAGTAATTCCAAGTGCTCCATTCCCATTGCCGAATGATCCACCTGCCCAGCCTCGCGCGGTCAATGTCGCGGCGACTTCGTCACCTGGAATAGCACGATATCGATCAAAGTAGGAATTGTAGGCTGCTGACACCCCATTCATGTCATTCACCACCGACTTGATCCGGCTGTTTTCGATCATTTCCTGGCCTTTCAGTACGCCGCCCAGCAGCAGGCCGATGATGACCAGCACAATGGCGATTTCAACCAGCGTGAAGCCGGATTGACTTCTTTGCATTTGTTTCATGTTCTCTCCCATGGGATATTGAAGACGGTTCTATTGCTACGGATCAAAACTTACCACAACGCAATATCCCTGCAAGATGTCTATTTAATTTACATGTGGAAACATCGCCGCAGATTCGGTGCTGGAGGCGGGGAAGGCGATGTGGAACTGAAGGCTTCCTTGCCCGGTGCGGCGCGCATGCAGCGACGCATTGCATGCCGCCAGCCGTTGTTTTGCCTGGTACAGCCCGATGCCCAGCCCGGCCGGGTGGCTGCTCCAGAACGGTTCGAACAACCGTTCCATATGTTCCACAGGCGGCGCATCGATTGCTTCGATGGCAACATCCGTGCCGCCGTCTCGGGCGGTAATGGTGACCCGGATCGCCGGCCTGCCTTGCCGCTCACGCTCGGCGAGGTCGCTGTAATTCTTGAGAATATTGTCGAGGGCGGTGTCCAGCGTGTTTTCCGGCACCTGCACCCGGGCGGACCCGGTGACCGAGCAGTCCAGGCGGTACAGCGCACACAGGGTCCGGATCTCCTCCTCCAGAACTACGGTGCGCGACGATGAATCCGATGGCCGTCCGTCGGTGAGCGTGCCGACGATGCGGTCGGCCCGGTTGCGCATCATCGGCGCCGCCGTGCGCAAGTAGTCGAATACCTGCTGTTCCCTGCCGGGCGGGACCGACGCAAGCTGGTCGGCCATGAGCTGGATGAATTGCGCGATGTTCTTCATGTCGTGCTGCAGAAACAGGTTGAGCTTCGACATCTGCGCAAAGGTGGTATCGGTTGCGTTGGCCTTGATCAGCATGTCGGTGCGCAGCAGCAGCAGGAAGGTGGCGATGAGGTTCTCGCCGAAATAGCGGCGCTCGCCGCGCCGGACCGGCTGGTACAGCGTGATCGACAGACTGGTCTCGGCCACATCGATCCGGTGTTCGATGCATTGCCCCTTTGCCGTTCCCGCCCGCTCCTCGATCACGACGCCGAACCAGTCGAGCCGCCATGCGATGCCCGCCAGCCCTGCCTGCGACAGCAGCGGCCAGGCGTTGCGCAGCAGGGCAGGGGTGTCGAAGCGATGCTGTTCGTTGAGCCGGATCAGCGCAAGGCTGATGCGGCTGGCATTGCGCGCCTGGTACCACAGCACCGCCAGCACGGCGCCGATAGTGGCGCCGACCAGCAGCAGGTAGAGCTGGATCTGCTCAATCATCGCGCTCGATGCCGAACTTCTTCATGAAGTAATAGATGTTTTCCCGCTTGACGCCGAGCCGCTTGGCGCTCTGATACACGTTGAACCCGGTTTCCTTCAGGATCTGTCGCACCAGCCGTTCCTCCGCATCGTCGCGCAGGCTTTTGAGACCCTCGCCGATCTGCGCATTCACCGCGATGCGGGTGATGCCCTCGCGTTGCAGTTCGCTTTCCTTCTGCAGGAACAGCACGGCGCGCTGCACCGCCCGCAGGATGGTGTCGGCCGATGCCGGTTTGGCAAGAAAATCGAACGCACCTTCGCGGATCGCTTCCAGCGCCGCCGCTTCCTGGTCCTGGCCGGTCAGCACGATGGTCTTGACCGTCATGATCTCGGCGTCGATCGCCCTGAGCGTGGCAATGCCTTCGATAATGTCGTGTGCATGCGGCGGCAGGCCGAGATCGAGGATCACGATGCGGATGCCGCCGTCTGCATGCAACTGGCGCAGCGCCTGCTCGCGGCATTCGGCCTCATGGACCCTGAAGTCATGCAGCTCCAGCGTCCCGCGCAGCATCATGCGCAGCGCAGGATCATCTTCCACCAGCAGGATGCCTGCGTCCGTCATTGCGGGGCCATCCGGCCGGTCGGCTGCTTCCCCATCGCTTTCAGGCGTTCATCGAGGAAGCGCAGCTCATGCGGGTCGGTGATCTGCCCGCTTTGCAGCAGGCCGCCGATCAGGATCTTTGCGCTGTCGATTTCATTCATGTCTTCCAGCACGAAGATTTCCATCTGCCTGGCCCAGTTCGGCACGTTCCTGCCGGTTGCCTGTTCACGGATCGCCCGCGCATAGCGGCGCGCCAGCGGCAGATCCTTCAACTGGTGCTTGGCGACGATGGTGGCATGGGCCAATGCCGGCCATCGGCGGTCCGGGTCCTCCGAAAAACGCCGGTGGACAAACGCAAGCATGCGCCGTTTCCTTGCTTCGTCGGACACCTCCGCATACAGGCGGCTGGCGGCCAGCAGCGGGTACTGGCCACGCGGGTCGAGTTCGACCACCCGGTCCAGCCAGGCTTCCAGCGTGACGTAATCGAGTTGCCGGAACGGCAGGCTGATGCCCGGCTGGTTGTCGAACGCCTGGATGTAGAGCATGAGAAGCTTGCCCAGGCCGATGGGTTCGCCGATGCTGGCCAGCCGCAGCGTGGCGGCGGTGGGCGCCTGCGGCAGCGCCTGGGCGGAGGCTTGCGGCCGCGGAGCGAGTGCATGCCAGCCGATCTGCAGCGCCAGGCCGGCCCCGAGCAGCGCGAGCGCCGCTCTCGGAACGCAGGAGACGGGACGTTCGCGCATGCTAGATGTTCCTGCGGTAGAGATCGAACAGCGCCGCGCCCGCCGCGAGGCTGAGGAAGATCGCGGTCTGGGCGAGCAGGCCGGGAAAGTCGCTCCAGGCGCCGGTGTGATACACCAGCCATTCGGTGCGGGTGAAGCGGTCGAGGTGCGGCAGCAGCATGGCGATGCCATCCATCACCATGTTGATCACGCCTTGCGACGCGCTGCCGCTGCCGGAGGCATGGCCGATCAGCTGCAGGGCGGCAACCGAGCGCGCCATCAGGTAGAACGCCATCACCGCGCTCAATGCAGTCATCACCTGGTTGAAAGTGATCACGCACAGCAGGCTGAACGCGGCGATCAGCCACAGCTCGCACAGCAGCGACAAGGTCCAGAGCGCCGCCTGCACGCCTGGCGCGAAGAACAGCATCAGGCCGCCGAACAGTGCTGCCGGCAGAAGCGCCAGCATGCCGAAGCCGGCCAGCTTGCCGAAGTAATAACCGGCGCGCGGCAAGGGCAGCGCAAGGATCAGTTCCAGTCCCTTGTCGTTGAATTCGCGGATCATGCTGGTGACGATGAAGGTCGCCAGCAGGAATACCGACGCGAAGCGGGCGAAGGCGGCAAGGATCGCGACCTGGACCTGTCGGCTTTCGGCGATCGCCAGTTCATTCAGGAAGCCGCTCAGGCCGATGCCGGCGACGGCGACGGCGAAGAACAGCCAGACCAGCCGGTTGCGCAGGGCTTCGAGCAGGGTGTAGCGGGCGATGGTGTGGATTTGCTGCAGCATGGGAATGGTGGTGATGGAAGTTCTGTGTTGTTTTGTGCTGACTGCTATGACGATTCGCTAGAAACTATCACTGAACTGCTCCTTCCCCTGGTAGGGGAAAGGAACCTTTCTGAGATTGACCGCAACGTTGCCCAACTACACCGCAACCCAACTACAACGGCGTCGCGAAAGCGGCAACCACATCTTCATTAAGACAGAAACCCGCCGACGCACGCGCATTGCCGCTGGTGAGTTTGCCGTCATCCAGTTTCAGATCCGCCTCCGACAAAATGTCGCAGGGCAGGTTGTCGAATTCAATGAGGTTGCGGATGGTGGCCGGAATCGGATTGTCGCCGGCGGCGGTCACCGAGCCGGCCGCGGCGGAATTGCCGACGATGCGTACCGTACCGAACCGGCTGTTCAATTTTCCGTCGCCGCGAATGAATCCCGCATGGAGCAGATGCAGCGGGGCCGAAACGGATTCGGCGACCGGCGAGGGATTGCCGCCCGACGGGGCCGGGATGTCAAGGATGCCGTTGCCGTTGCCGCCCGCGCCGACATTGGGGATTTCATTGACTTTCAACGGCCAGTCTCCCGGCAGATAGTGATACCGGTCGCGGAATGCATGCGCGGCGGACGACAGGTCCTTCGCCATGGCGAGCACGTCCTTCGCCTGCATGCTGCGGATCAGGGAACGGC
Source organism: Noviherbaspirillum sp. (assembly GCF_035944575.1). Classification (GTDB taxonomy): domain Bacteria; phylum Pseudomonadota; class Gammaproteobacteria; order Burkholderiales; family Burkholderiaceae_D; genus Noviherbaspirillum. The sequence goes on along the minus strand of NZ_DASZBA010000204.1, from coordinate 6,376 downwards.
CTTGCAGCACGGCGCCCAGCAGCAGTCCGATCACGACCAGGACGAGGGCCGTTTCGATGATGGTGATGCCAGCCTGCCGGTGCATCGCGGCGACGCGGTAGGCGCTCATGGCATGCCTCGCGGATCAGGGAAGTTTGGCATCGATCGTCCCTTTGCCGACGTAGTCTAGGATGTCGTCATACCCGAGGCGCGGATCGGTGAACGGCGGCACCGTCAAGGGAGCCTTGACGAAGCTGCCGGTGGCGGCGAGGTTGGCCACTTCGTTGGTGCCGAGGCAGGCGGGCGCGACCGGTGTTACAGGCGTAACGGTCGCCACGGTGGTGCAGGCGGCGCCTACGCCTCCCGAATTATTGAAGAAGGCCGTGTTGTTGCGGCCGAGCGAATAGACGACGAAGGGCGCGTCGTTGGCGAGCAGCACTCCGGACTCGTTCCTGACGGTGATGTCGCCGTCCTGGGCGCGGAAGGCATTCTTGTTCGGCGTGTTGGTGAGGTTCTTCGTCACCCGGTACTTGTAGCGATTCGGAATCGCCACGGCGGCCGGCGGGGCCGTGACCGCCCAGGGATCGTTGGCCGGAACGCTGAGTGTCACCCATGGCACGTTGCCGATTTCGCAGTTGTTGTCCGCCACGCCGTCATTGGCGCTGGCGCCGTTCGGACAGCCGGGCTTGCCGGAGCCGTCGCTGTCGGCATTCGGCAGGCGGCTGTTATTGATTGCATAGCCGATCAGGGCGTTCTTGATCTCTTCGATGTCGCGCGCGGCGATCGCCGCCTGCTCCTCGTAGGACCGCAACGCCTTGGTCTGCAGCGCCGGCCCGATCAGGTCGGACGGTTGCAGGACCAGCAGGATATCGTCGAAGGTGCCGCCGGTGGCCGTTTCGCTATTGCTGAAATCGCGCGTCACATAGGTGACGTTGCCGTTGCTGTTCTCGACTTCGTCCACGCCGACGGGCAGCGTGTTGCGGGTGCCGCCGACGGTATAGGCGCCCAGGGCGGTCTTGCCGTGCGATGCCAGCACGACGACCGCGTTGCCCGTGAATGCGGTCAGGGTGCCCGCCGCGTTGCGCGTATTGACGGTGATGCCCCCCTGGCTGCCGGCGCTGAAGCTGGCGTTCAAGGTCCAGTTATACGGCGCGGTCGATACCTGATAGCTGAAGAGGTTGCTCCAGCCGTCCTGCGCAAGCTCCCGGGAGATGCCGAGCGTGGCATACGGCACCACGCCGAAGGCGCTGGAGCAGGCGGTGGTGGTATTGGGTGTCGGAGGCGGCCCGGCGACCGACGCGGCGGCCCGGTCCTCGATGCCGTCGAAGGCCACATTCGGTGCGTTCGCCGCCGGGTTGTCCGGGCAGGGCAGGCGCCGGTTCTTGGCCAGATAGGCAACCAGTGCGTCGCGAATGGCTTCCTGCCTTTTCTTGGTGGACGCGACGGCGGTGCTTTCGAGCTGCGCGGACAGCGTGGCGACGCCGAGCGTCATCATGATGCTGACGATCAGCACCACGATGGCCATTTCGATCAGCGTGAATCCGGCTTTCGAAGAAGGAACGCGACGGTTGGCGGGCATGGGAAATATTGGTTTGTAGTAACTGTGTATATTACGCCTGCACGGATTTATGGCAATCGTTATGCGGGCGGGGTGTCAGGTTCAAAGATCATTTGTTGTTTGTCGCTGTGCGGATTTTGTTTTCTACTCCGGTGAAGCCCGCATACTGCCGCAAGGTTCCCTCTCCCTGCTCACTCCTCGCTCACTCCTCGCTACCTCCCGCCGGGAGAGGGAAGGAGCCTCACGGGGGGGTAGTTCAGTCTTCACTCAACCATGGGGTTACTGCCCCTCCCGCACCACTCCCGTGATCCTGTCCACCGTCTGCCCGGGCTTCACCCGCACCTGCTTCCCCGATTCCACTTCCAGCGTCACCGCAGCCGGCTTGCCGCGCTCCCCTGCAACCAGCACGCCTTGCGAAAGCTTCTTCCCTTCCTGCGGCATTTCATTGATCCATGTGGTCGACCGGCCGCTGCTGGCCTTGACGATGCCGTTGACGGTGAGCTGCACGTCACCCGGCGGTTCGACGGGCTGTTGCCCCGGCTCGACCGGTGCCGGCGGTCCATCCTTGCGCAACTTGTCCAGTGCCGCGCGCTCGGCCGGCGTGTAGAACAACCGGCCCAGGACTTCGGGTTCGGCGCCATGGGCGGCGAACGATGCGGTCAGCAGGAGCAAGACGAAAGCGCGCATATCAGGTTCCTATTGCGGGGCGGACGCGCCAAGTTCGGCGCTGGTGGCGGCCGGCGCACCGAGGGTCAACCAGTACAGCTTGCACTCCGCCTCCAGCGCCGATGGCGGAAAGGTATCCGCCGCTTTGCCCGTTCTCACCAGCACGCAATCGACCGGTACATAAAAGCCGCTTTGTTTCAGGTCGCCCAGCAGATTGATCAGGTCGCCTTCATGCCACAGCGTCAGCCGCAGCGTCATTTGGCTGCCGCGCAGTTGAAAGCTGCCGATTGACGTCGCCGGATCAATCTGGAACTGCTGCTGGGCAGCGATCTCGTAGGTCACCGGCAGGAGGCCATGGTTCTCCTGGCTCTTCTGCACAAACTCGATCCAGTCCAGCCGACGTTCATTGCCGACGAAACCGCGCTCCCGCAGTTGCACGAATTTGGGCTGCGATTCCTGCGCATCCTGTTTCTCGACAGTGGCCTGCTGGTATTTTTCGAACGCCTGGTTGCGCACCTGCTGGGCATTGTTCTTCAATTGCTGCTGGCCCCGGTTCAGATAGGCCGTTCCGCCCGCCAGCATTGCCGCCAGCGCAAGGCTGACGCCGAAGACGATGCTTGCCTTGCGAATGAATGGGAAATCGTCCTTGAGAAAGGACGGTTCGTCGACGACATTCTTGCCGCCGGCAGTATCTTGCTTCGAGGTGGGCGTGGTCTGGGCCATGATCAGGGCTTCCACACGAGTTTCAGCGCGAATTCCGCCTTGATGCTGGCATCACCGCTGCCGGCCTGGCCCTGCAGGGTGACGGCGGGACTGGTATCCAGCGGCGCCCGGCTGATCGTGATCTGCAATTGCTTGTTCTTGCCCAGCTCGGCCGCCAGCTGCTGCACATGGCCGAGCGCAGCCCGGTAGTCGTTATTGAACGGCACGACTTCGCCCTCCAGCAGGACGACCTGCTGCGGCGGTTTCGGAATGCCCAGCATTGCGGCGGACGGTGCGGCCTCCGGCGCGGCGGCCGGGTCGGCGGGTGCATCGCCTTCCTTCGCCTGCCAGTGCAGCCGGTTCAGCTGGAGCTGCGGCACGGTATCGAACGCCTTGCCGATGATGCGCAGCAGTGTGGCCGGTTCAGGCGCGTTCTGCGACAGCATGCGGTCGATGTCCACCGCGAGCTTCATGTCGTTTGCATTGGCCACGATCGCCGGCATGCTGCTGATCAGCGCCTGATACCGGGCGTCCGACGAGCGGGTTTCCGTTTCCAGCCGGCGGATTTCCTGCGACGCCTCGTAGGCATCCCAGCTGCTGGCGCTTGCCGACAGTACGCCGCCGGTGAGTGTTGCGGCGCTCAATGCGTAGAGCGCGACGCGCGCCTGCCATAGCCGGTAGAACCGGCTCGATTCAGGCAGCGCATAGTGGCCCGTCGGGGCTCTGCGGGCGAGCAGGGACAGGAACAGCGGTTCGCAGAAACGCGGCGCTTCGTGAAACTTCAGACGAAGCAGGCCGGCTGCTTCTTCCGGATCGACGAAATGGTACGAGGCGTCCGGCGTATCTTCGCAGCGCTGACGCAGTTCGGCGAAATTTTCGGCGGCGGTAACGATGAGGATGCCCACCCGCTCGCCGCGTGCGAGCTGCCGCGTGCTGGCGAGGAACTGGCGTGTCTTCGTGGTCTCCTTCACCACGACATCGGTGAAGCTGTCGAAGCTGAATTCGGCCAGCGGCGTCAGCCGGCTGAAGCGCAGGCGCCCGTCGTGAAAGTAACTCTGCCGCAGGCCGCCCGCCTGATGGGTGAGCAGAAGGATCGGTCCGCTACCTGCTTCCAGCTTGTCGAACAGCAGGGGACCGAGCAGCGCAAACGAGTAGATGCCGGCCAGCGGCACCTTGTGCCTGAGCAATGCATGCAGCCATGGCTTGGGCAACTCGACGTTCGTAATGGCGCTGAACAGGAAACGGTCGTCCTTGCGGCCTTCCTTGTCGCGTCCCTGGAAACTGGCATGGCTGTACGGCGTCTCGCGATAGAGCTGGCCGAGCTTGCGCTGGATCAGCGTGCGGCGTGCCTTGCCGAGGACGTGCGGAATCGTGTCGCGCTGAAAATCTTCTTCGATCAGATCGGCCAGCAGGCTCGCGGGCAGATTGTCGGCATCGGCAAGAAAATCGGAGAACATCCGCCAGCCGCGCTCGTCATTCTCGAACGCCGCCTCGTCGGACAAAACTCGGCCGTCCCACAGGTAGGACGTCAGCCGGATGTTCGTCAGGTAAAGAAGTCGCTTGCGCACGGTTCAGACCTTCACTTTGCTGATCGTGTCGTAGATCGGGCCCAGCACCGACAGCATGATCCATCCGAGAATGAGGCCGAGAATCACGGTCATCACCGGTTCGATCAGCGACTGCACCTTCTCGATCATTTCCTTGATCTCGCGGTTATAGAAATAGCTGACGTTGCGCAGCGCCGTATCCATCGAACCGGTCGCCTCGCCGACCTTGAGCATGCGGATCACCAGCGGCGGGAATATCTCGATGCTTTGAAACGCGGCGGTAACGCCCTGGCCGTCGGAGATCGCCTGCCGGGCACGCCGCAGGCCGTTGGCAACCACTTCATTGGCGACGATTTCCTCGCACAGGCGGATGCAATCGAGGATGGTGATGCCGGATGCATACAGCAGCGCGAAGAACGTGGCGAAGCGCGCCAGGATGATCTTGTACAGGATCGGCCCGATCAGGGGGATGCGCAGCTTGTATCCGGCCGCCTTGTAACGTGCCTCGGCACTGTTGTGCAGCAGGAGCTTGATACCGATGAAAAGCATTACCGGCGTCGCGAGCACCGCATACCAGTAGTTGATGAACACGTTCGAGACGAAGATCAGCGCCCTCGTGTGGAACGGCAGGTCCTGTCCCATGCTCTTGATGAATCCGGTCAGCTGCGGCACCAGGAAAATCATCAGGAAGACCGTCACGCCGAGGACGATGGTGCCGACGAAGGTTGGATACATGAGTACCTTGCGGGTCTGCGACGCCAGCTCGTCCTGCCATTTCAGGTTGTCGGCAAGGTTCCTGAACACCTCGGTGATCTCTGCGCTCTGCTCGCCGGCCGTCACCAGGCTCGTGAAGGTCTTGTCGAAGATGTGCGGATGGCGGCCCATCGCTTCGGACAATTGTGCGCCGCCCTCGATGTTTTCGATCAGGTCGGCGACCACGCCGCGAAAGCGCGGATTGTCCATGCTGTCGCGCAGGTCGCCCAGGCCTTCCAGCATCGGCACGCCGGCGCCGGACAACTGTTCCATGTAAAAGCAGAAATTGATCAGGTCCTTGCGGCTGACCTTGCCGCGCCGCTGGCGGAATGCCTTCTGCCCCTGCAGCTTGCAGTCGATGAGGTCGAGCTCCATGCGCTTGAGGCGCAATTCCAGGTCGGGCAGGTTGGCCGCCTCCATGGTGCCGCGCACCATCTTGCCGGCGGCATTCATCGACTGGTAGGCGTAGCGTGCCATCAGCCCAGCCTGTCGGTCAGGTCGACCACGCGCGACACCTCGTCCAGCGAGGTCGAGCCTTCCAGCACCCGGCGCACGCCGTCCTCCACCAGCGGGCGGAACCCGTTGGCCAGTGCGGCGCTCTTCAGCTCGCGCGGCGTGGCGCGGCGGGCGATCAGGTCATCCATGTCGCCGTTCATCTTGAGCAGCTCCATGATCGACAGCCGGCCCTTGTAACCCTGGTGGTCGCACTGCGGGCAGCCGACGGCGCGGTACACCGTGGCCGGCGGGTGGTCGTCCTTCAGCCCGAGCAGGCGCCGTTCCACTTCGTCCGCTTCGTGCGGTTCCCTGCACTTCAGGCACAGCCGGCGCACCAGCCGCTGGGCGATGATGCCGATGATGTTGCCGGACATGATGTCGGGCAGGATGCCGATATCGAGCAGGCGCGGGATGGCGCCGATGGCGGAATTCGTGTGCAGCGTCGAATACACCTGGTGGCCGGTCATCGCCGCGCTGAATGCCATCTCGGCGGTTTCCTTGTCGCGGATCTCGCCGACGAGAATCACGTCCGGATCCTGGCGCATCATCGAGCGGATGCCGCTGGCGAAGCCCATCTTCGCCGACTCGTTCACCGAGGTCTGGCGGATCATCGGCATCGGGTATTCGACCGGATCTTCCAGCGTCATGATGTTGACGCTCTCGGTGTTGATGTGGT
>NZ_DASZBA010000203.1:0-3856 GCF_035944575.1 Noviherbaspirillum sp. | reverse complement strand
GCAGCGAAGCAGAGCATTTCGAAGTATTGATCCGTATGATCAATGAGAAGGGCGACCTGATTTTTCCCGGCACATTCCTTCCCGCGGCTGAGCGTTTCGACGTCATGCTTTCGATTGATCGATGGGTAATTCAGACTGTTTGCGAATGGCTGAAAAATACACGCCGCAACTTCGGTCAGGTTTACAGGATGCTGGCTTCCGGTCTGGAACAGAACCACGAATCCCGAACCGTGGATAGTTATTATTCGGTCAATCTCTCCGGTGCGACGTTGAACGACGTGGCAACCGGCGATTTCATTCTCCAGATGTTCGACCGGTACAAGGTAGACCCTCGTCTAATCTGTTTCGAGATTACCGAGACGGTTGCCATCAGCAACCTGGATGCCGCATCCATGCTGATTCGCTCGATGAAAAAACTTGGCTGCAAGTTTGCTTTGGATGATTTTGGCAGTGGTTTTTCTTCATTTGCCTACCTCAAAATGCTGCCGGTCGATTATCTGAAAATCGATGGGATGTTTGTGCGGGACATCACGGCGAATGGCATCAATCACGCGCTTGTCCGGGCGATCAACGACGTCGGACATGTAATGGGCATGGAAACCATTGCCGAATTCGTCGAGAATGACGCCATCCTGGAGATCATCCGTGATCTCGGCGTCGACTATGCGCAAGGTCATGCGGTCGGCAGTCTGAAGCCCCTGCAAGCCATGTCGATAATGAAAGCCGTGGTGTGATAAAAAGGTCACCTGCGCGAGGCGGTATTTGCCAAGTTGGCGGATCACTCATCCGACGGTTCGCTGGATATCCAGCCTGTCCAGCCGACGTGATTCGGTATGAGGTTGCGGACTTCTTGAATCATTGGGCCGGCTTGGTATTTGCTCTGGATCCAATTTCCTTATTTTTCTTTCGTAAAAACCTTTTCAATTTGTTAAAAGTTGAATCTTCGATGGCTATTTGCCGATATTTTCATTCAAAACCATGGAGATATCGATGTACGGCATTCGAAGAAACGTCAGAGATTTCGTTTTGCATATAGGGATGTACCTGGCTTGGCCGATCGCGTTCAGTTGTTCAATTCTGGGCTTTGCACTGTTGGTGATCGAAGCATTTTTTATCATGCTGTTTCGAGGACCGCGCAATGTTCGCTGGGTCAGGCCTTCGAGGTGCGACAGCATTGCCAGCTGGATGAGCGCTGAGTGGCAATACTATGGTCGGGGCGGCATGCAACGCGGCTTAAGACGGTTTGGATTGGAAGTCGCTCGTAAAGGCTATATCAGTAACAATCATCCGCTGAATTGATTATCACGAGCAAGCGAGGTGGAAGAGGGCGGGCACTTTGGTAGCGCAATCGAGCAATTGATTTTCCGCTGCGCATCGTTTGTTTGATTGCCATCAAACTTCGCCAGGCGTGCCTCAAGGTAAAGTTGCACCCAGGAATAGAAACTTTCATCCTGGAGACAATATCTTGACCACTTCGATCATTCTGCATGCCCTCGGCGACCATAAACCACATTCGATCAACACCGAAAAGATTGCTGAAGTCGTGGAGGCCAGGTTCGGCGGATGCGGAATCTGGTTCGTCGACCAAAGTCTGCCATCTCATTTCTGGGAAACCAAGGAGCATGTCCTCAACCTGATGATGCCTGCATCGAAATAATGTAGAACATTGCAAGTAATACGATCGCCTTGGTTGGCAAGATGATCGTGCATCGCGTTCCTGAGCCGCTGGTCAGGGCATGCAAGTCTATGGTTTCGGCGTTCCTACAGTGGCCTTCGGAGTTCGCTGCGCCATTTTGATGTTTTTAAGTGCGAGTTGGGCTCGATAAATTTCGTTATTTCTGACCCTGTACCGATAATGCGAGTAGCCTGCGCCAAACAGGATGGCAAGCATGAGCAGTGCGGAAAATAAGAACAAAAGCATTTAGCGCATTCTTTACGAAAGGCCCAAATTTTATCATTGTCGATTGCGACGGCTGGCGATCGAATGAGCAGAGTTTGGGTTTTGTCATCCGACGGTATCGCCGACTTTTCAATAAACTTAGGCGGGACGTGCGCGCAGTGCTATGTGCAAATTGCCACGCCGGTCGAGTGTGGAACTATGTGGCGGGCAAGTCTCGCTTCAATCATGTCGCAGAACCGCGATTTTTGTGCGAGGCAGCTTGTACTTCGTCCACGTATTGGCAAGGATACCGGGTATCAATGAGTATGTCGGCTTCATCCGGTCACGGCATCTTGGTGAATCTGGAACTACGATCACTGGAAAATCCGAACACGGTGGATTTTCGCACAAGCCGAAGAGCAAAGCTGTTTTCGTTAGTACGCATAATTTATATTATGTAAAATCCGGTTTGGATCGTTCTTATCGTTTCTGACTCGGACCACTCCCACGTTTCCCGCCGGAGTTTTTCAAGCGATGCAGAACTTCGTCAGAAGCTCCCCCTCCAACTTTGGATTGCCAATTTCATATCGGTTGCTTCCAGCTCCATTCAATAGTGCTTTGGCCAGTCGCAGTAAAACCGTCAACCGCTTTGCCAGAAACGCGCTGGCTAATAGCGGCGAACCGCACAATGCCGGCGAGCTTCGGAGCTTCCGATCGACAACAGGAGATGATGATGCAAACAGTAGGCGAAGTCATGTCGCGCAATGCGCGTTCAATCACGCCCCAGGAGACCTTGCAGCATGCAGCAAAACTCATGGATGAATTGGATGTTGGTGCACTCCCCGTATGCAATGGGGAACGCTTGGTCGGAATGGTCACTGACCGTGATATCGCCATCCGCGGTGCCGCCGCCGGAAAATCGCCGCATTCGGCGCACGTCGAGGACGTCATGAGTACCGAGGTCCGGTGGTGCTTTGAAGATGAGCCGCTTGATGATGTCATCCAGCAGATGAGCTATAACCAGATTCGGCGCCTTCCGGTCATTTCGCACGACGACTCTCACAGACTGGTTGGCATGGTGTCGCTCGGCGATCTTGCAATCAAAGCTCCCGATGAAGCTCGGGCTGGCGTCGAGCAACTTATAGAGCAAATTTCTGCGCCTTCGCGCCGTGGCCCCATGGGAGGCGAATCAGATGTGACCAGTTCGGACAGCGGCAGCGCAGCCGTTCCGTCCGGAGGTGCGGACGGCACAGGCACTACCGGACTCGCCGGCATTGGAACTGCCGGCGGCACAGGATCCACAGGCACAGGTGCGACCGACTCATCGACCGATGAAAATCAGCGAAAAAATGCTGAGGTGCTGAACAATCTTGGCCCAGCCGGGGATTACAGCCGTTGAGAGACTATGCGAACGTGTGGGCAGAATACCGTGCCCTGCCCTACGGTTGACAATCGAAACTGCCATAACAATATTACGACGGAGAACTTATGAAGACACGTAAAACAATTACTATCGACGGCACCATTCATGAGCTAAGCGACTCTTTTCTGGCGCAAATACTTGAGACGGCCGTTGATGGCGCCTGTTCCTACTGGGCGGATGTGAGTGCGGAGGATGTTAGCGATTCTGCTGATCCTGATGGCGCAAGAGATTACGACCTCTCTGACTACATTGAAGGGGACGACAGCGGTGGTGATAGGCCTTTCTATTCAGCCGCTAGCTTTCTTGTTTCCAACGATACCACCCAAGGCGGCACCCTCGATTTGGTGGGCATTGCAGACGCAATTGAACGTATAGCTGGCGGCGAGGTGGAAGTTGCTCCGGCGATTCGGGAAATCATTATCACGGCGGTGCGCGAAGATGACGCGTCCGACATTGATGCGGAAGCGGCCGATTGCATCATCCAGGTTGGATTGTTCGATGAGATCGTCTATCGCTAATGGCGTGCAGCGGGTTGCGTTCGGTGCCGGGTGATG
>NZ_DASZBA010000202.1:0-6389 GCF_035944575.1 Noviherbaspirillum sp. | reverse complement strand
CCCGGCCGACCGGCTGACGAGGCAGGAGCAGAAAGAATGGCTTCACGGAGGTCCGTGAAGCCGTCTTCAATAACCCAGCGACTGAGGCAGCCACAGGGCCAGTTGCGGAAACACCGCTACCAGTATCAGCGCCAGCAGCATCGACGCCACCATCCACAGCGCCCAGCCCACCGTTGATTCCATCGTGATGTTGGCGACCCGCGTGGTCACCATCAGGTTCACCGCCATCGGCGGCGTGAACTGGCCGATCGCCAGGTTCATCGTCATGATGATGCCGAACCAGACCGGGTCCCATTTGTAGATCGCCATGATCGGCAGCAGGATAGGCAGGAACACCAGATAGATCGATACCGCGTCCAGCAGCATGCCGGCGACCAGCAGCATGACCATGATCATCGCCAGCATCAGCGCTTCGTTGCCCGTCAGGCCGAGCAGCAGGTTGGCGAAGGCATCGAAGGCGCCCAGCGTGGCGCCGGCATGGGCAAAGACGCCGGCGAGGGAAATGATCAGCAGCACCACGGCGGAGATTTCCGCCGACTCCACCAGCACCTGGTACAGCGTGCGCAGGCTCAGCGTGCGATACACAAACATGCCCACGATCAGGCCGTAGAAAGCGGCGACCACCGCCGCCTCGGTCGGCGTGAAGAGGCCGGTGCGCAGGCCGCCGAGAATGATGACCGGCGCGAGCAGACCCCAGATCGCTTCCTTGAAGCTGTTCCAGAATGTCGGCGCCGGCTCGTTCGATGCGAGACCCCAGCCGTTCTTCCATGAAAACCAGACTGTCGGCAGTACCAGCGACAGGCCGGCGAGGATGCCGGGAATGACGCCGCCGGCAAACAGAGCGGGCACCGAAGCCGCCGGCACCAGCACGCTGTAGACGATCAGCGCGATCGACGGCGGGATCAGGATCGCGGTGGAGCCGGCGGCGGCGATCAGCGTGGCGGAAAATTCCTTCGGATAACCCTGCCGGAACATCGCCGGAATCATCACCATCGCAACCGCCGCCGCATCAGCCGGGCCGGAACCCGAGATCCCGCCGAGGAACATGCAGACGAGGATGGCGACGATGCCTTGCGCGCCGCGGCGCTGTCCGACGACCGCCGACGCGAAGCGAACGATGCGCACCGCGACGCCGGCGCGCTCGAAGATCATGCCGGCCAGCACGAACACCGGCAGCGCCAGCAGCGGATACTTTGCAATGCCGTTGTAGGCATTGGTCGGCACCGACATGATGCCAAGCCCTTCGATCAGGATGACTGCCGTGCCGGCCACGCCCAGCGCGATGGCGAGCGGCGCGCCGATGGCCAGAAGCACGGCGAAGCCGAGAAAAAGAATGAGGCTGCCTTCGGCGATCATGGCGCACCTCCGTCGAGTGGCTGGCGGCTGACGCGGATCAGGCGGCCAAGGATGCGCAGCAGGATGACGGCCGACAGCAGCGGCAGCCAAATGGTATAGATCCATTGCGGAATGCCGATGCCAGGCGAGGTAGTCTCATAGGTCCAGTCGTCCCAGAACAGGAAGCTGCCATACCAGGCCATCACCCCAAACATCACGATGCCCAGCAGGAGAACGGCATACTCCAACTTCCTGGCGAGCGTCTTCGGCAGACGATCGGTGATGAAGGTCATGCGGATATGGCGGTCGCGGGCGAAGGCGGCCGATGCGCCGAACAAGGTCAGTACCACCATCAGGAACACCGAAAACTCTTCGGTGAAGGCGAACGACACATCGGTCAGGTAACGCACCACCACGTTGGCGAAGGTAATGCAGCACAGCAGTGCCATCGCCATTGCGGCGCAAAATTCCTCGATCTTCACGGATACGCGCGGCGGCGTCTCCCCGCGTGCCGAAGCCTCATCAGGCAAATCACTCATACAGATAATTCCGGTTGCATAAAGAAAGCGCCGCCCGGGGCAGCGGGCGGCGCAAATGTATCAAATGGATCAACAGCGATCAGCGGTTTACTTGCGCGCGGCGATATCCGCTTCCGCTTTCTTGACGAGGCCGGTGCCGACCGTCTTGGCCCACTTGTCGTAGACCGGACGGGTCAGCTTTTTGAATTCGCCGACTTCGGCAGGGGTCAGGCGGGTAACCTTCACGCCGAGGCCCTCGACCTCCTTGTACAGGCTGCTGTCGGTTTCGGTCAGGCCCTTGCGCGCCAGCGCGATTTCTTCCTTGCCGGCCTGGATGGCGGCGGCACGCACTGCCTCCTGGTCGGCCTTGCTCCAGCTCTCCCACACCTTGCGGTTGACGACGAAGATCAGCGGATCGGCGGTGTAACCCCAGACGGTCAGGTACTTCTGTCCGAGGCTATGGATCTTCGCGCCGAGGAAAACGGAAACCGGGTTTTCCTGGCCGTCGACCGCGCCGGACGCCAGCGCAGGCTGCGCGTCGGCGAAACTCATCTGCGTCGGGTTGGCCCCCAATGCGGTGAAAGTGTCGTTGAACAGCGGCGAGCCGACCACGCGGAACTTCATGCCTTTCATGTCAGCCGGCGTGCGGATCTCGCGCTTGGAATTGCTGACCTCGCGATAGCCGTTCTCGCCCCAGGCCAGCGGCACGACGCCGTTCTTCTCGATCACCTTGAACAATTCCTTGCCGACCTCGCCTTGCGTGAGCGCATCGAGGGCGCGGTAGTCGGGCATCAGGAAAGGCAGGGAGAACAGATTGAGTTCCTTCACCTGCGGCGACCAGTTGATCGACGAGCCGATTGCGAGATCGATTACACCCTGGCGGATGGCGGTGAATTCGCGCGTCTGGTCGCCGGCGACCAGCGACGTGCCGGGATACATCTTGATATTGATGCGGCCTTCGGTCTTTTCCTTGACAAGCTGCGCCCAACGCTCGCCGCCCTTGCCCCAGGGGAAGGCGGTGCCGAGGACGGTCGACAGCCGGTATTCGGGTTGATACTTCTGCTGCGCCTGCGCCTGCGCAGGCGCGGAAAGGACGAATGCGGCAGCAGCCGCGAGAGCGAACAGGGGGCGGTACATGGAGTCTCCTTGATGAATTGTGTGGCGCTGATGCATTGCGCTGCGCGGTCGTCCCGGACGAGACGCGTGGCGTGATACAGCCGACTTTTTACAGCAATCTTGCGCATGCAGCAACTGCCTCCGCCGATAGGTAACGGATATGGAACCGCCGGGTGCACGCCGGGTCCACCTTGAACATATTTCATCTACCTTGCCATTCCGGCACTTCCTGAGGATCAACATGCAATCCATCGGCTATGGCACCCATCGCGCGGATGCGCCCCTGCAATCCCTTCGTTTCGAACGACGCACGCCCGGCCCGCACGACGTGCACATTGACATCCTCTATTGCGGCGTATGCCATTCGGATCTGCACACCGCGCGCAACGAATGGGGCAACACGGTGTATCCGGTGGTGCCGGGTCATGAAATCGTGGGCCGCGTTGCCGCCGTCGGCGAACAGGTCAGCCGCTTCAAGCCGGGCGATATTGCCGGCGTCGGCTGCATGGTGGATTCCTGCCAGCACTGCAGCAGTTGCGCAGAGGGACTGGAGCAATATTGCGAGAACGGCTTTGTCGGCACCTACAACGGCGAGGAGATGCATTCCGGCGGCATGACCTACGGTGGTTATGCGAACAACATCGTAGTCAACGAGAAATTCGTGCTGCGCATTCCCGACAAGCTCGACCCGGCCGCGGCGGCGCCCCTGTTGTGCGCCGGCATCACCACTTACTCGCCATTGCGTCACTGGAAGGTCGGCAAGGGACAGAAGGTGGGCATCGTTGGTCTCGGCGGCCTCGGCCACATGGGCATCAAGCTGGCGCATGCAATGGGCGCGCACACCGTGCTGTTTACCACCTCGCCCGACAAGAAGGCGGATGCGCAGCGCCTCGGCGCCGACGAGGTGGTGGTATCACGCAATGCCGGCGAGATGGCCGCGCATGCAAACAGCTTCGACTTCATCCTTAATACCGTGGCGGCGCGCCACGACCTCGATGCCTTCATGGTGCTGCTCAAGCGCGAAGGCACCATGACGCTGGTCGGCGCACCGGCCGAACCGCATCCATCGCCGCAGGTATTCAATTTGATCATGAAGCGTCGCCGGCTTGCCGGTTCGCTCATCGGCGGCATTGCGGAAACCCAGGAGATGCTGGATTTCTGCGCCGAGCACGACATCGTGTCCGATATCGAAATGATCCCGATCCAGCAGATCAATGCCGCCTATGAACGCATGCTGAAAAGCGATGTGCGTTACCGCTTCGTGATCGACATGGCGTCGCTGCGCGGCGAAGCATAACCGCTTACAGCAGCATCGCCAGCACGGTCAGCAGGACACTGGCGAGCAATGCGTTGAACAACGCGAATGCCCAGTTCTTGCCGAGGCTGATCTGGTACAGGCCCACGCCCGCATAGCGGCTCGCCGTCAGCGACAGCACCGAGTACGGCGTCAGGCAGGCCGACAGCCCCCAGCCAGTGAGAATGGCGGAAATATGCACCAGCGGCGGCAGGTTGAGCACCTGCGGCGTCATGGTCGATGCCATGAACACCGCCGTGAGCACCGGATGGATGCCGGCAAGCGCGATGCCCATGATGCTGGCCATCAGGAAGGCGATGCCGAGGAACGGCATCCCGCCCAGCAGCAATCCGACCTGTTCCACCCACGGCTGCGGGAAGGCATCGGCCATGATGCTGCCGGCGCAGCCCGCGGCAGTGAACAGGATGGCTTCGCTTGCCAGGCGCGGAAACTGCAACGTCGCACCCTCTCCCATGCGCACAAGCGCATCGGGGATGCGGCGTCCCGGATCGGCCAGCACGATGTTGAGCAGAAGGGCCACCACCGGTCCGACCAGGACGATCGATGCGGTGATGCCGATCTTCAGCAGGCTGCTGGTGATCAGCACCGTACCGAGAAAGCCGAACATGATCAGCAGCACCGGGATGGCGGCACTCGCCAGCGGTGGGGGGACGTCGGGAACCGTATCAGCCGCACCTTGCGGCTCGGCAGGCGGCAGCGTCTTCCTGCTGAATCGGTTCACCAGCACGCCGACCACGATGGTGATCTGCGCCAGCCCGGCGCCGACCGGAAAGACCTCGATCCAATGCAGGCTGGGATAGAGCGCCAGCAGGATCGCCATGTTGCCGAACACCGGGCTCCAGAAGCCTGCGGCGGCGAAGCCCCGGGTCACGGCAATCACGGTGGCGGTCCGTGTCGGGCTCTTTCCCTCGTCGGGCGGCGCGGCCATCACCAGCATGATGTTGGCGCCGGCCAGGCCGAGCATGCCGGAAAAGACCTGTCCGGCGATATTGAAGCTGAGGTAGCGCTGGCCCGACGGCTGGCCGCGCAGATTGGTGCCGACGATCTGCACATGCCGGCTGCGCAATGCGCAGCGCGCCAGCAGCATCACGCTCGCCATCAGCGCCAGCAACAGGCCGGATACGAAGATGCCGCGCTGCACCGCTGCCAGCGGAGAGCGGGTGAATGGCAGCAGGACGACACTGGTGGCTAGCAACAGCAGCGACGTGGTGCGAAGGCGGGGCGGGATGTTGCGGTATTCCACCGCGATCAGCACCGCCGCAGCGGCAAACAGCACGGCGGACAAGGCGGCCGGTCCGCCGAACGCGCGCCACAGGGTGGTGATCATCATGACCACGACGGCGCCAACAGCGGCGGCAAGAGGGAGGCCGCTGGAGGCGGGCTTGATTTCCATGGAATGCCTGGACCGGCTAGTGTGCCGCCGTCACGGCGCGGTGGTGTAGGGAATGCCGTATGAATCGGGCGGCGGACTGCTGGGGCATGGCTTCTCGATGTGGGGTTTCCTCAGGCGGCGGTGCGAAGGCTGAGTGATGTCGGTGTGGAGTTGCTGCCGATTGTATGCCAGGCAGGCAAAATGAACTGTAAAAAACTTTCCAAAGCGGGCCGGATCTTGCATCCGGCCCCCTTGGCCGGCGGACGGGGAGCGTCCGCCGGTTGTGCTTATTTCAATCGCTATCGGTTATCGCCATGCCCTTGGCGTTGACAGGGCGCCATCAGAACTCTTCCCAATCGCCTTCCGCCGGCTTCTGCTGCAGCGCGACCTTGCGTGCCTGCGGCGCCGCTACGGGCATGCCGCTGCGGCCGTTGCGTGCCAACGGCTTGGCGGCCGGCTTGGCAACCGCAGCGGGCGCCTTGGCGATCGACGCCGGCGCCGTGCGCTGGCTGCCGTCAAGCTTGAAGACGCTGACCAGCTGCGCGAGGTTGTCCGCCTGCCCCTGCATCGCTTCCGATGCGGCGGCTGCTTCCTCGACCAGCGAAGCATTCTGCTGGGTGACTTCATCCATCTGACTGATGGCCTGGTTGATCTGCTCGATGCCGCTGGTCTGCTCATGGCTGGCGGCGGCGATCTCGCTGATGATGTCGGTGACGCGCCGCACGCTGGCGAC
>NZ_DASZBA010000201.1:0-13261 GCF_035944575.1 Noviherbaspirillum sp. | reverse complement strand
CCCGCCGGATGCGCTCGAGGTTTTCCTCGAAGCCTTCGAAGGCCCCCTGGATTTGCTGCTGTACCTGATCCGCAAGCAGAATTTCAATATTCTCGATATCCCGATGGCGCAGGTCACCCTGCAGTATCTGGATTACGTCGAACAGATCCGGGTGCATAACCTCGAACTGGCCGCCGAGTATCTGCTGATGGCGGCCATGCTCATTGAAATCAAATCGCGCATGCTGCTGCCGGTCAAGAAAGCGGATACCGGCCAGGAAGCGGAAGATCCGCGTGCCGAACTGGTCCGGCGCCTGCTTGAATACGAACAGATGAAGCTCGCCGCCCAGCAGCTCGACACCCTGCCCCAGCTGGGACGCGACTACGTCCGCGCGCAGATCTACATCGAGCAAAACGTAGTAACGCAATGGCCGGACGTCAATGTGGTCGACCTGCAATCGGCATGGGCCGACGTGCTCAAGCGAGCCAAGCTGACCGCGCATCACACCATCAGCCGCGAGGAGCTGTCCGTGCGCGAGCACATGACCGGCATCCTGCGCCGCCTGCAGTCGAGCAAGTTCGTCGAGTTCGCGGACCTGTTCGATCCGTCGCGCGGCGTTCCGGTGGTCGTGGTGAACTTTATCGCGCTGCTCGAACTGGCGAAGGAAACCCTGATTGAAATCACGCAGGCCGAAGCCTATGCGCCGATCTATGTGCGCCTTGCGTATTCACCTACCTAGCGGAATCCCGATGCCGGCCTGATCCCCGCTTTCTCATCGCTCATTTCACGCATTCCATTCTCAAGGCAGTTTCATGAAAATCATTTCCTCCATTGAAGAGTTGCGCGATCACCTGCGCGGACAATTGCGGACCGCCTTCGTGCCGACCATGGGCAATCTCCATGAAGGACATCTTTCGCTGATGCGCCTGGCGCGCAAGCACGGTGATCCGATCGTGGCATCGATCTTCGTCAATCGCCTGCAGTTCGGCCCCAATGAGGATTTCGACAAGTATCCGCGCACGTTCCAGGCCGACGTCGACAAGCTGGAGAAAGAAGGCGTGTACATCCTGTTCGCGCCGACTGAAAAAGATCTCTATCCGGAACCGCAGGAATACCGCGTACGCCCGCCTGACGAACTCGGCAACATCCTCGAAGGCGAATTCCGGCCAGGCTTTTTCGTCGGCGTGACGACCGTGGTGCTGAAACTGTTTTCCTGTGTGCAGCCGCGTGTCGCGGTATTCGGCAAGAAGGACTACCAGCAGCTGATGATCGTGCGGAACATGTCCAAGCAGTTCGCATTGCCGACGGAAATCATCGCCGCCGAGACGTATCGCGCCGAAGACGGGCTGGCCCTGTCGTCGCGCAACGGCTACCTGTCGGCGGACGAGCGTGTCGAAGCGCCGGCCCTGTACCGCCAACTGAACGAAGTTGCGGACCAGGTCAGGAACGGCCACCTGGATATCTTTGAACTCGAACGTGCCGCTGTCGCCAAGCTTGCGTCGCGCGGATGGAAGCCGGATTACATCTCGATCCGCAAGCGCGCCGACCTGCAACCGCCGTCGGCGGGCGATCTCGCGAAAGGCGAACCGCTGGTGGTTCTGGCCGCGGCCAAACTCGGCGCGACGCGATTGATCGACAACCTGGAAATCTAACCAGCCTTGGCAGTGCGTCGATTCTTCAAGGGCGTATGTGCTCTGGGCTGTATATCCGCCGCGGTATCGGCACTGCCCGCGTCGGCAAGCATCTCGGTCGTCGACGATGCTGGACGCACCGTCACTCTGACGGCGCCGGCCCGACGCATTGTCAGCCTTGCGCCCCATGCGACCGAACTGGTGTATGCATCGGGTGCCGGCGCGGCAGTGGTCGGCGTCAGCGAGTACAGCACCTATCCTCCTGAAGCGGGCAAGCTCCCCTCCGTTGGCGGCGTATCGGCATTGGACCTTGAGCGGGTGCTCGCCCTGAAGCCGGACCTGGTGATCGTCTGGGGCAGCGGCAATTCGGCGACGCAAATTGCACGACTGCGCCAGATTGGCATCCCGGTCTTCGAGAGCGAGCCGCGCAGTTTCGAGATGGTGGCGACGTCGCTTGAGCGCCTCGGGAAGTTGGGCGGCACCGAGCCGGTCGGGCAGGAGGCGGCATCCGCATTCCGCGAACGATTGTCCAGGCTGGAAAAGTTGTACAAGCACCGCCCGGCGGTCAGCGTGTTTTACCAGATCTGGCGCACTCCGCTCATGACATTGAACGGGGAGCACCTGGTGTCCTCCGGCTTGCGGCTCTGCGGCGGACGCAACATCTTTGCCGACCTGCCGCAATTGGCGCCCACCATCAGCACGGAGGCCGTACTGAAAGCCGACCCGGATGCGATCATTGCCAGCAGCGGCGCAAAGGATGATGCGTTCCGCCAATGGCGACGGTTCGAAGGCATGCGCGCTGTGAAACGCGGCAATCTGTACACGGTGGATGGCGAGCTGATGAACCGCGCCGCGCCGCGGGTGCTGGATGGTGTTGAAGCGCTGTGCCGGGTTTTGGAGAAGGCGCGCACGGTCAAATGACGCCACGGAAGGACTTTGAAAGCGTCACCTGAACCGGTTCCCCTGCTTTATGGAACTGACTTCAAAAATGTAATTCGGGATGCTTCTGTCATTCCCGCCGCCGACTGCCCATTCGAAGGCAAGCTGCGGCGGACATCCAGGGATACACCGCATGAACAAACGAGGCATGTGGCGCATCTCTGGCCGCCGCCGACGCAAGGACGACACGTCTCTATTGATGATGTAACCTCATTGGTGACGTCCCCGTCAGGCCACCCACTTCAACATCCCCTGCCACTGCTCGATATCCTTCTCCACCCGCGACGGCGCCACGTCCCACAAGGTCGCGCCATGGGCGGCAAGCTGCACATAATTCTGCGTGTCGCGGAGATAACCCAGGACGGGAAGGCCGATATTTTCGGCGTAGTGGGCCAGCTGGTCGGCCGATCGGGTGCGCACATTGACGCGCATGCCGACGATTCCCACCGCCAGCTTGCCCTGCCGTCCGGCCAGGGTCTGCAGGAAGGCCTGCGTCGCCAGGATATCGAACATCGACGGCTGCAAAGGGACGATCACCCTGTCGGCGATGCCGAGTATCTCGTCCAGCCGTTTTCCCTCCAGGCCGGCGGGCGTATCCAGCACGATATGGGTCGTGCCCTTCGGCGGCTTGGCGATCCGGCCGTCGTCGATGTCCCAGGAAGCAATCGGCGGCAGGCTGCCGGGCCGCAGCGAAAGCCAGGAACGGGACGACTGCTGAATATCGGTATCGCCTAGCATGGTCCTGTGCCCCTGTCGGGCAAAGTAGCCGGCAAGATTCGTGGCGATGGTGCTTTTGCCTACGCCACCCTTGGGATTCGCGACGACGACGACTGGCATGGTTTCTCTCCTGCGCTGTGCCCGCCCTGTTATCGAAATGACAAATAAAATACTTTCCTGCGTGCACGAAATGCAAGAATAGCATGAGGTTTTCGCGTCATAACATTCTGTCGCCGCCTTTGTCACGGCCTTGCCGTGCCGTAAAATGCCGGGATGAAAATCAGTGCGATGAATCAACAAACCGCGCCGGATGATGACGACCAGGATTCGCTCCAGGCCTACTTCAAACCCGACGTTTCTCCCGACGACATGGAAGAGGTTTTCCGTCTCAAGCGGGCTCAGCCGGTGCTGCAGGCGTTCACCGCGCTCTTCCACGGCGGCGCCGACGGCGTGCTGGTACGGCTGCTGGTGCTGCGGGAACTGATGTCGGATACGCAATCCTCCGCCTTCACCCGCGCCGACATCAATACACGTCTCGGCTACCTCATCCCGGACAGCCTCGAAACCGTGTTGGCGCGCCTGCGCTCGCATGGCTTGCTGGCCTGGGACGCCGCCCAGGGCGTGTACCGGATCACCCCGGTCGCCCGCAACGTGGTCGCCGCCATCGACGGCCTGCTGGGCATGGATCAGGCGGAAGACGATGCGGACATGGGCTATGTCCTGTCGCAGGTGGCAGGATCGCAGGCGGTCGGTGGCGTGAGCATCGAGCAATTGCATCATCTGCTTGGCCGTCTCGTTGAACTGACGGAGGAATTCCGCGACGCGATCGCATCCGGCTCCGAATTCCGCCTCCGCGCAGCCCAGGAAAAATGGCATGCAGCCTGCGATTGGGTCGAGAAAGGCTCGGAAATCATCCATGCGATCACCACCGATACGCGGGCGGATGGCGCCACTCACCGGGCGGCACAGGCAATCGGCCGCGCCCAGAGCGCGTTGCTCAATATGCAAGGCATGTTTTCCCGTGCGCTGAACCAGATCGAGCGTCAGCGCGTGCATCTCGGCCAATCCGGCCTGTCCACCACCGATATCAAGACATGGCTGATGCGGCATGAAGACCTGGCCAGCCTTGCCGGCGATGCCATCTCGCTGCCGGTCACGCCCATGTTCATCACGCCCTCCGAGATGATCGACGTCGCGGAAACCGAACTGTTCGCGGACAAGCGCAACGCCGTCAACAGCGTGCTGCCGACCGGGGAAAATGCCGCGGTCACCGCCAGCGAGGTCAGCATCATGCCGGCCGAACTCGATGCCTGGCTGACGCGCCTGTCGTCCTTCGCGGCGGAATCCGCCGGGTCGACGAAGGTGCATGACACCCTGCTGCCGGCCAGCTTCGCCGTCGCGTCCTACCGCGCGTCGCTGCTGCCGCTGCTCGGCGATGAAAGCGAATCGGCGCTGCAAGGCGGCACCGCGACCATGGCGCGCCTGCCGCTGGAATTTGCGCCGAAGGACGCCATGGTGAAGCTGAAGGACCCGCATGTCGCGGCCATGTCCGTCGCCTCGCTGACGCCGAAGACCGATATTCAACCGACAACCCAACCGGACACAGAGCATGACCGATGATGCACAAATCCTGATCGCGCAGTTGCTGACGCATCAGACCCTGTCGCGCGACCACAAGCTGGTCAAACGCGCCCTGTCGGACGACCTGTTTCGCGCCGATCTCGATGCGCGCCTGATCGCCTGCGGCATGAAGCTGCTGGACAATGTCTACGCCGACAACGTCACGCTGGCCCTGGCCCGTGACGTCGAACCGAAAATCTTCGGCGCACGCGAGGTCTGGCAGAACAACAATATCGGCCTCGCCCGCGACGGCGTCGCCTTGCTGGTGGTGCTGTGGGCGCTGATCATCCTGCCCAAGCGCGAACGGCAGGAAGCGCACCAACGCGCGGAGGAAGACCAGAACGACATGTTCGGCAAGGAAAAACCGATGCCGCGCGCGGAAGAGGCATCGATGGGCATTTCCTACCGTTCGCTGGTGGCCGATTTCGGCGAGCAGCTCGGCAAGAAGACCCGCCTCGACATGAACCTCGGCCAGCTGAACAAGCTCGGCTTCATCGAGCGCAAGGGCGACATGATTATCGAAGGACCGCTGCTCGACCTGATGATGGATACCGATACCCTGAAGGACCGCATCCTCAATGGCGCGCTGGCGGACATCTTCCACCGCCCGATGCCGCCGAAAGCGGCCGTCATCGAATTCCCGCATGCGGAATGATGGTCGGGTTTGTTTTGTTTATGTCTGCCGCTCATTTTCGTTCGGGGAAAAGTATGGGCAGAAGGCGGTGCGTCCCGGATAGAGCCTTTTTGTCTCGACCCTACCACCCCCACCCTAGCCCTCCCCCTTACAGGAGGAGGGGACAGTCCGTGGTCGATAGAGAGCTGCGGTTCACTCTTACCAAGGACTGGCCCCTTCCCCCTCCCAGGGGGGAGAAGCAGGGAATTCAGACGGCATGCCGTCTGCCTGCTGAGCGGATTGCGCTTGCAAGCGCAATTCTCTCGGCTGGGATGGGGGTAGTGAGCCTCAAGCATCGATCAGCCGCAATTCATCAATAGGACCCGCATGTTTCACATCAAATCGCTGGAAATGGTCCACTGGGACTATTGGCAACGCATCAAGAACATTCCGCTGAACGCAAAGATCATCACCATCGCCGGCCAGAACGGCTCCGGCAAGACCACGCTGCTCGATGCGCTGCGCACGCTCTTCGGGCTGGACTGCTCGATGGGCCGCTCGTACAAGCACTATGCGCGCCATTCCGGCCAGCAGACTTCCTGGCTGCGGGCGGTGGTCGACAACCGCGCGACGGGCCGCCAGCTGTCCAACCGCCCTTTCCGCGCATCCGGATTCTTCAGCGAGGATGAAGTCACGCTGTTCTGCCAGATCCAGAAAAACGGCGGCGACTGGAAGCGACAATACCTGATGCGCGCCGGCTGCGTCGAAGTGGAGGAAGTACAGGACGCGACCGACTGGCTCGGCTTGGAAACCTACCGCAAGCGCCTCGCGCACGCCGGCCTGTCGCCGGCGATGGCCAAGGTGCTGGCCCTGGAACAGGGCGAAACCGACAAGCTCTGCGAATACGGGCCGCGCCAGTTGCTCGACCTGGTGTTCCAGGTATTCGGCGACAAGGAAGTGCTGGATGCCTACGACGAAGCGAAGCGCCATCAGCACGATACTGAAATGGAGCTGCAGCGCTTCGAGGCGGAACTGGAGTCGTCGCAAACCAACCTGGAAAGATTGCGGCTGCGTGTCGCGAACTACCATCAATGGGAAGGCCTGACCAAGGAACGCAGCGATCTGCAGGAAGAGATCCTACCCGTCCTGCAGTACCACGAGATCCGCGAGAAAGTCTCCGCCACCAGCGCGGCGCTGCGCGAATCGCGCAAGTCGATGGTGCTGCAGGATGCGCAATTGTCCGGCCGGCGCGGCGACGTGGCGGAACGCGCCAGCGCGCTGTCGGAGGCGCACAGCCATGAAACCACGCTGGAACAGGAAAAGACCGCGCTCGAAAAGCAGCTCAATGAGATCAACGGCAAGCTGAAGCCGCTGGAAAGCCTGCTGGAACAGAAGACACGATTGCAAAAGCTGGCCGCCGACGAGGGCGCGGACATCGCCGACGTCGCGACGCAGCTGGAGCAGAAGGAAAGCGAATACATGCGCCTGCGCCAGGAACGCGACGAGCTTGCCGGGCGCATCGCCGCAGACCGGGCCGCCATTGCCGCACTGGAAAGCAAATCCGCCCTGCCCGAGCCGGAAAACGTGCGCTCCATGCGGCGCGCATTGCGTGATGCAAAGATAGACCATGCGATGCTGCCGGATATCGTCGAAGTCACCGATGCCCGCTGGCAAGGGGCGGTGGAAGGCATCCTGCGCGGCTACACCTCGGTGGTGCTGCTCGAAAAGGCGCGCGATGCCGCCGCCGCATATCGCATCGGCGCACAGGAACGCTACGGCCACTTCATCGTGCCGGACCGCGTCAAGGCGCCGGAAGTGAAGGACCGCAGCCTGCTGTCGGTGGTGCGCTTTTCGGAGCCGGCACCGGCATGGCTGATTGACCAGCTCTCGCGCATCACCCGCGTCGATTCGGCAGATGAAGGCATGAAGCTGTCGTCGAACGAGGAATGGATCACGCCCGAGGCCTATCACCGCGAACGCCGCGGCGGCCGCTCGGTATTCGTCGAGCCGTCGCGCTACCGCTTCGGCCAGGCCGGTCGCGCCCAGCGTCTCGCAGCGCTGCAGCAGTCGCTGCCGAAACTGGAAGCGCAGGAAGACCAGCTGACGATGAAGATCAGCAAGCTGGCGACCGAAGTGAGCGGATTGAAGGCGCGCATTGCCGGGGTGGATGCGGCCAAGGAGCTGGTCGCCCGCCAGGCGGAGTTCGAGGAAGCCATGCATGGCGCTGCGCCGCTGAAGGCGGCACGTACCGACGTGGGTGGACGCCTCGGCGAACTCTTCCAGCTGATGAAGAAAGCCACGGAAGACCGCACGCTTGCCGACAACGCCTGGCAAAATGCCAAGCGCATGCTGGCCGATGCGGAATCGAACCTGAAACAATCCTACAAGCGTCAGCAGGAAGAGCGCGCCGCGCATGCGAAGACGCTGTCCGAGGTGCGTGCGAAATGGCGTCACCTGCCCTTCGCATGGCGTCGCCTGGAACGCCGCCTCGCGCTGGTGGAGCAGCACCAGAACTCGCACCAGGTCAATCTGCGCCTGAATCACCTGGCCACCGACCTCGCCCGCGAAGACTGGGAGACCGATTCCACCGTGGTCGACCAGCATGTGCGCCTGAACGGCCTGCTGCAGGGACGGCAATCGGAAACGGAAGAACGCCGCTACCAGAATAACCGCGCGATCGAGGCAACCAACAATGCGCGCGCGGCCTATATCGAACGCCTGCGCTACACGGTCAAGACCTACAGCCGCAATATCAAGGAACTCGGCGAATTGGCCGGCATCGAGGTGCACACCGATCCGGTGCGGCTGGAAAACGACGACGTGCAGCTCTCACAGGCCGGCCTGCATGTGCGCTTCAAGTTCGACGGCAAGGGTCCGATCGGCATGAACGACGGCGAAGCATCCGGCGGCCAGCAGGTGATGAAGTCGCTGGTGCTGCTGATCGGCTTGCTGAAGTCGGATGACGGCTCGGGCGGGTTCGTTTTCATCGATGAACCGTTCGCGCACCTGGATATCCGGAATATTCAGCTGGTGGGGGAGTTCCTGAAGAACACCGATGCGCAGTACCTGATGACGACGCCGCTGACGCATAACACCGATGTGTATGACCCTTCGGAGCTGACGCTCATTACGAGCAAGAAGAAGAAGGATTCGCACTGGGCGCAGCCGATATTTGTGTTGCAGCGGCGGGCGGAGAAGGCGGCGTAGGAAGAACCTATTTCATATATAGACCTTGCGAAATTACTGTCATTCCCGCCCCCGACTGGCCCGTTCGAGGGCAAGCTGCGGCGGGAATCCAGAGATGCACTCGCTACTTCGGCCAGGATAAGCGATGCATCTATTGGTCTTTCTTGGAGGACGCATCTGCGCTTACATACACGCCGCGCTGCGCCGACAGCCAAAACCTTTTTGAAGATACTCATCTCGGCAGGTAAAAAAAGCGTCTATACCTCTTAACCATCGGCAATCTCCGCACTTTCTATGGCGAATGCGTTTCGCATGCGGAGATTGCAAGACATAATCTCCGCATGAAAAGCGGAGATTACACTTGTATCTGGCAGGCGCGCGATTGACCGGCCTAGCGGCATGACTTGGCGGCCCTCGCCGACCCGCTGGCTGAGATCAGCCGTGCCCAAGACTTGACTCGCCAAAGCGCATCTTTGGCAACACTGGGCAAACGCCGCTGAATGGAGCATCAGGTAACGCTCCTCAACCGCTTTCTCGATGGCTTTGAAGGCAAGCTTACTGCCAGCGAATGGGCTGCCATCGCCAAGTGCTCGCCGGATACGGCGCTACGCGACGGCAATGAAATGTGGGCGCGCGGGCTATTGAGAAAGTCCGACGCGGGCGGCAGAAGTACCAGTTATGAACTGAATGACCTGCATGAAAGTGGCAGGACAGGACGTTTAATCTAGATTTCCGAAGGAGCGTTACATGACTGTTTTCATCAAGCCTGTATTCGATGGCACGGTGGTGTTTGAAGGCAAGGAGCTGTTCAAGGGGCAAGGCGCGGCAAGGCAATGGGCGCAGCAGGTCGGCAGCGAATTGGGTGTTCCCGTCGAGCCACGCAAGATCGGCACGGGCTGGGCATTGGTCGGCACCATTGATGGTGTCGAGACCGTCTGGGGAATCTACGGTCAACGGCTCAAGCGTATTTCTCCTTCATCGGGCGACGACTGACCGGTTCAGATCGCAATGTAAACCAACATGACTGGGCAGAAGGCAAGGATCAGGACAAGAGGACACTGCACCACAAATCATTGCAAAGAAGTATGCATTTCACATGAGAAAATAGCGGAAACTTCATCAGGGTGTTGCCGTGCAAAGTGCTTCTGTTGCCCATTACCGTTTCCTCGACCTGCTCAAGGCAGTCGCTTCCAATCTGATCGTCCTGCATCACCTCGCGTTTTACGGCCCGATGGTCGACCACGTGAAGCCGGTCATGCCCGAACTGATCGAATGGCTGGAAACCCAGGCGCGCATTGCGGTACAGGTGTTTCTCGTGATGGGCGGTTTTCTTGCGGCGAAGTCCTTGTCGCCGAATGGCATGCCAGGTCTTCGCGCCCCGTTGCGCGCCGTGACGCGACGCTTCATCAAGCTGGTGCCGCCATTTATTGCTGCAATGGCACTCGCGGTCGCCGGGGCTGCGTTGGCCGGCATGTGGATGACCCATGATTCCATCGGCGCAGCACCGACGCTCGCCCAGTTTGCCGCGCATGGATTGCTGCTGCATGGCGTGCTCGGTTACGAGTCGCTGTCGGCCGGCGCCTGGTATGTTGCGATCGATCTCCAGCTCTATGCACTGCTGACACTGCTGTTGTGGCTTGCCGGACGCATCGCAGGCGGTCGCCCTTCGGGCTGGCTGGTGCCGCTACTGGTTGCCGCCGGCGTCGGCATGTCCCTGTTCTACTTCAACCTCGATGCCGACTGGGACGCATGGGCGCCTTACTTCCTCGGCAGCTATGGGCTGGGTGCGCTGGCGTGGTGGGCTTCGATGCCGGGCCGCCCGCTCATCGGCTCCGCGCTGATCGCCGGGGCCATGCTCCTGCTCGGCGGCCTCGCTCTTGAACTGGCGTTCCGCAGCCGCATCGCGGTTGCGTTGGTCACTGCGCTGACGTTGGTCGTGGTGTACCGCGGAGGAATCAGCTTTTCGACAAAGCGCTGGCCGAGGGTGGAATATCTGGGACGTATTTCATACGCCGTATTCCTCGTGCACTTCCCGGTTTGCCTGGTCATCAACGCTGCGTTTACCCGATTTGTGCCGCAATCCGCGTGGGCACAAGGCGGCGGGATGTTGCTGGCCTGGTGTGCAAGTATCGTGGCGGGAGCCTTGTTTCATCGCTGGGTGGAGATTCCGCTTGGCCGCCTGGGGGCGCTGCCGCGAGGTACAGGCGCGCAAACCCGCAAGACGATAGAGGCTTGATGTATTGCCGGTGCACCTTAATGACAGCGCCGGCTTTTTTTCCTGCCACGGCATGCGCCGGATCGTCACATCAACCGCTTCACAGCAGCGATGACCGGTCGCTGTGTTTCCGCCGCGTCGTCATCGCGAAAATCCCTGTTACAACGCCGCGACACCCTGCCAAAACCCGCGAGGCCGCGTGATAGTATTTCCCGACGGAAACGCATTCTCCTCCGTACCCAAGTCACTCATTTCGCTTCTCTTGCTGCAAGGACCGGCGTGCCCGACGGGCGCCCATGGTTTATCAAATATGCACTTCAAGTTCATGCCGTCCGCCTCTTCCAAGCGAGCGCGCGAACTCGACCCCATCGGTCATCAAAACACCCTCACGCGTCAACCACGCGGCCTGTACGTCAACATGTGGCGCCATGCCGCCGGCGCCCGTCTCAAGCTGGCGCTGACATGGCTGATGCTCGTCGGCGCGGCGCTGATGGAACTGGTGTCGCCATGGTTGGGCGCGCAGGCGCTGAACGCGCTGCAGAAGGACGGCACGGAGGCGATGGCGACCGCCGCCTGGTACGGCGTGGGCATCGTGGCGGCGGCGATCGTTGCCTGGTCGTTGCATGGGCCCGGCCGGGTCAGCGAACGGCGGATCGCGCTGGTGGTGCGGAAGAATTTCACCAGCGCCCTGTACGGAAAACTCATGCGCCTTCCCCTTGCATGGCACGACCGCCATCATTCGGGCGAAGTGCAGCAGCGGATCAGCCAGGCGTCGCTCGCCCTGCACAGCTTCACGCAGAACCAGTTCCATTACATCAAGGCCGTCGTCCACTTCATCGGTGCGGCGGTGGCCATCATGTTCTTCTCGCCGATGCTGGGCTTGATCGCCCTGATCGGATACAGCGTGGTCGGCATGATCATGGTGCGCTTCGATGTGTCGCTGATGCGGCTTGCAAAGGAAGAGAATGCCGCCGAGCGCAAGTTCCAGTCGAGACTGCTGGATTTCCTCGGCAATATCTCCACCGTCATGTCGTTCCGCATGCAGGACAGCTCGGGGCGGCTGGTCGATGACCGGCTCGGCAAGGTGTTCCTGCCGGCCCGGAAGAGCATTACCCTCGTCGAGGTGAAGTGGTGCATCGCGGACCTGTTCAGCGTGGCTCTTACCTGGGGATTGGTCGCCGCGGCCGTATGGATGAGCAAGCGCGACGGCGTGATCCTGATCGGCGGCATCTTCCTCGTGCATCAATATGCGCAGCAGGCCAGGTCGGTCGTTCTGGCGCTGGCCGACAAGTTCCAGACGGTCGCCCGCGCACGCACGGATCTGGCCAGTGCGGAAGCAATATGGGAGGCACATGACAGACCGGCATCCGGACCTGCCGTTCCGGACGACTGGCGGCGTATCGATATCAGCGACTTGTACTACGACCACGTAGCCGGCATTGGCACCAGGACCGGCCAGGCGGTGACGGGATTGAAGAAGGTCGCCGTTACGCTCGAACGCGGCGACCGCATCGCGCTCGTCGGTCCCAGCGGCGCGGGTAAAAGCACATTGATGCGGGTGCTTGCCGGACAGTACGACCCGCATGAGCGGCATATCAACGTGGATGGAACGCCCTACCCGGCAACCCGCCATCTGGGCAGCATCGCCATGCTGATCCCTCAGGAGGCCGATGTGTTCGAGGCGTCCATTCGGGAAAATCTGTCGCTGTCGGGCGAGCATAGTGATGCCGACATCCATAGTGCCGCTCATCTGACCGCCTTTGACGCCGTCATGAACGACATGTCGCTGGACCTGGATACGCCTCTGTCGGAGCGCGGCTGCAACCTCTCGGGCGGACAGCGCCAGCGGCTTTGCCTTGCGCGGGGACTGCTCGCCGCACGCGGAAGTTCGCTGATCTTCATGGACGAGCCGACCAGCGCGCTGGACCCGATTACGGAAGAAACCGTGTTCGCGCGCATCACGGCGGCGTTGCCAAGTGCCTGCCTCGTGGCTTCGGTGCACCGGATGAACCTTCTGCATCACTTCAACAAGGTCGTATTGATGGCCAATGGACAGGTGCAGGACGTCGGCACCGTTGATGAACTGCTGCAACGCCAGCCGGCATTCCAGGAAATGCTCCGGCATGGCCAGGACCACGGTGCGGCCGCCACTTCGTCCGTGAAGCTGCCGGTGATGACGCTGTAGGCAGCCGGCCGGCGATGTCCGCCGGTCAGGCCCGATGCTTCCACTTGCACACTTCCCCGCCTCTCGATTTGACGTATAAGCATCCTCCCAGCATCATCTGATCGATGAACGGGACTGGGGCAGATAGCGGCATACGATCCGCGGCTTGCAGAAAATCGAACAGCAATCATAAAAAA
>NZ_DASZBA010000200.1:0-85113 GCF_035944575.1 Noviherbaspirillum sp. | reverse complement strand
ATCCGATAACCCAAGGCAAAATATTAAAAAGCCGTCAGACACGCAATGTCTGACGGCTTTTTGTTTGGAGCGCTTCGGTAAAGCGCCCTGCTGGTAGAAATTTGTATTTCGCCGTGGAAATTATTCGTCCATTTGAGACTGCAGGTAGTTCTGCAAGCCGATCTTGGTAATCAGATCAAGCTGGGTCTCTAGCCATTCGATGTGTTCTTCGGTGTCTTCCAGGATCTCGCGCAGCAATTCACGCGATACATAGTCGCCCGCCGCTTCGCAGGCGGCGATGCCGTCCTTGACGGTCTGCTGCGAGACGCGTTCCAGGTCCAGGTCCGCCTGCAGCATTTCCGGCGTCGCCTCGCCGATCATCAGCTTGTTCAATGCCTGCAAATTAGGCAAGCCATCCAGCATCAGGATGCGGTTGATCAGCTTGTCGGCATGCTTCATCTCGCCGATGGATTCGTCGTACTCTTTTTTCCCCAGTCTCTCAAAGCCCCAATGCCGGTACATGCGCGCATGCAGGAAGTACTGGTTAATGGCAGTGAGTTCGTTGGTCAACTGGGTATTCAGGAACTTGATGACGGTGGGATCGCCCTTCATGGAAACCTCTTTGCGGGATAGAGAAGACGCGCCGGCGGGATTCTGCGGCATGGTATGGGCAGGATCATACCGCAATCAACGCATTATGCGATGGAATCGTTCCGCGATATCCGGAGATGGCCGGCAAGGCGTGCAGATGCTGTGTTCCGGCGGATAAAGGCGGGGAAGTTTGATGCTGCCATGCCGGAGAGCGCTGTTCCGGACCAGGACTTTTCCGGGGCGCAATACAACTGCGCTACGATGCCTGCTACGCAGACTCAGGCCGCGTCTATCATTTGCCAAAGCCAGGCAAGATTTCCACAGGTGTCACGCAGTCCGTCGGCACGACGGGTGAGTTCGCCAACGCACGCAAATACTGGGCGATCGTCTGCGTCCGTTTCACGGTCAAGTCGCCCCGGCGGAATGGCTCATGGATTGTGGCACGACGGCCAGCGCCATTTGCACCTGAAATGGCATGGCCTGTCACCGCTTCACTTCTTCTCGGGGTCGGTCACGAAGCCGATTTTTTCCAATCCGCCAGCCTGGGCTGCCGCCATCACTTCCGCCACCTTTTCATACTGCGTCGTGCGCTCCGCGCGCAAATGCAGTTCCGGCTGCGGCGATTTCTTTGCCGCTTCTTCGATACGCGTCTGCAGCTGTGCCAGGTCCACCACTTCAGTGTTCCAGAACAGCTTTCCTTCCGCGTCGATTGCAAGATTGATGCTGTCCGGTTTGATGTCGTTCGGTTGTGTGCTTGCGCGTGGCAGGTCGATCTTCACGCCATGATTCATGACCGGAATGGTGATGATGAAGATGATCAGCAACACCAGCATGACATCGACCAGCGGCGTGGTATTGATTTCCGGATTGAAGTCGTCTTCGGAATCCGACAAAGAACCCATCGCCATCATGCACCCCGGATCGCGAACAGTTTGGCGCCAGTGCCGGCATCGCTGCTCTGCTCGGCGCGGGCGCCGGTGACAAACAACGCATGCAGGTCGAATCCGAACTTATTGACACGGGCAAGCAGCGACTTGTTGCCACGCACCAGCGCGTTATAGCCGAATGCCGCCGGGATAGCCACGGCAAGCCCGAGTGCCGTCATGATCAGCGCTTCGCCCACCGGACCGGCCACCTTCTCGATGCCCGCCTGGCCGGAGGTGCCGATGGCGACCAGCGCATGGTAAATGCCCCAGACGGTGCCGAACAGTCCGACGAACGGCGCGCTCGATGCCACCGATGCCAGCACGGCCATGCCGGACTGCAGTTCGGCAGATGCTTCGTCGATCGCCTGCCGCAGCGACAGCGTGATCCAGTCGCTGACCGACAACTGATCATGCAGGTGTCCCTTGTGCGCAGTGTGATGACGCATCGCGCCGACGCCGGCCTGGGCGACATCGGCGAACGGGTTATTCTTGCCGAGCGTGGCCAGTCCTTCGGTAAGGCTGGTCGTATCCCAGAAAGCGTGGCCGGCGGCACGTCCGGCGCGGCGATAGCGCCAAAGCTGCATTGCCTTGGTGACGATGACATACCAAGATGCGATCGACATGACCAGCAGCATGATGGCCACGCCTTTCGTGACCCAATCGCCCTGCATCCATAAGCTCTCCAGTCCGTACGGGCTATGTTCCATGTTGTTTCCTTAACTCGCTAATTGAAAATTGATTGGCACGATGGCGTATGCAGCCACCGGCCTGCCGTCCTCGATGAAGGGCTTGAACAATGCCCGGGCCACTGCCTGCCGCGCTGCTTCGTCGAGGCGGGCGGAACCGGAGGATGTCTGCACTTCGATCTGCTCGGGACGACCCTTGTCGTTGACCAGCACACGCAATATCGCCTTGCCTTCCTCGCCCATGCGTTTGGCGAGCGGCGGATATTCCGGCTTCGGTGCCTGCAGGTACTGGATGCCGGACGTGACGGTCCGAGGCTGGGAGGGCGGCGGGGGCGGTGCGGGCGCAGGGGCTGCCGGTGTGGGTGCGGCAGGTGCCGTGGCAACCGGCGGCGCGGGTTCGGCCGGCGCAGTGGTCTCCTGCGTCGTTTGTGACGGTGGCTCCGCCTGGGCCGGCACCCTGGTCGGCTTCTCCGTTTTCTTCGGTGCGGGCTTCACTTTCTTCGGCACCGGCTGTGGCTTCACCGGTTCGGGACGCGGCTGTTCGACGACCGGCGTCGGCAGCGGTGCGGGCACGGGCTCCGGGGGCAAGACCGGCGCAGGAGCGGGGGCCGGCGTGATGAATGTCGCCATGACCTCCCTGGGCGCCGATTGTTTGGGCTGCGGTTTGGACGGTGTTTGCAGGCTGTACAGCAGGCCCGCGTGGACGAGGATGATCGCGCCAAGCGGACCGATCCGATTGAGGGAGAGGCGTGGTTGCGAGTATGCGCCGCCGGCCGGCAGGAACGCGGTGTTCATGCGTTGATCAAGCGGCCATCGGTTGGAAGAACATTGGTTGCGGCTCGAGCTGCCGTGTGTCGCTCACGCATTTGCGCAGCACCTCCTTTGCATGCGGATGGCATTTGCCGCAGCATGTGCCGAGGCCGAGGTGTTCGCGGATCTGCGGCATGCTGGTCATGCCTGCATCGACTGCCTGGCGGATTGTTCGATCGGAGATATTGTTGCAGATGCAGACGATCATGCCAAAACCTTGCTTTCCTGTTGATGATGTTCGGTAATCAAAACTTCACTATGTTCGGTGTCCGGCACCGCTTTCACGCTGCCGGAAAAATCGTTGTTCATTCCTCAGACCGGTCTTGTCCCGGCGGCGAGCCTTGAGAAGAACGCCATGCGCTGCGGTCGGGGCATGCTGCGCTCGACGACCGACGCCCACTGGTCGGCCAGCTGGTGGCAAGTCGCCCGCAATACCGGCGCCAGATCCGGCAGGTCGGCGAGGGCCTTGAAATGACGTTCGATCACTGCCGCCAGCTTGGTGCACTCGCTGGTTTCATGCAGGTTGGCGGTGTAATGCGACATCAGGTGCAACACGGCGGAGATCAGCAGTTCCGGTTGCGCCGGCGCACTGTTCGGCTCAAGCAGAACGGGATTCATCGTTTCGATAGCCATCAAAGACTCCTTGGTCAGGTGTTCTGCTGGCTACCGCACACATTTCGCGGATGGCTGGCCGGGGTTGGTCGGGGGCGGCAATGCCGCGCGGTGCGTTCATTACATCCAGCCTCATGCGGTCAGGATCAGCTTGTTCAGCTGGGTCAGCCGCAGGCGATAAATTCTGCCCTGGTGTTCGATCTCGACTTCCCGCATCTGGCGGAACAAATCCTCGCTTTTAATGCGTACGACGGATGCCGACAACTCTGAACCGGTGTCCGTCTTGCCGACGGACAGGCGTTTTTCCCGCGACTGCTCTGACATTTCAGACTTTCTGGAGAATTTTTGTAAATGCGAATAGTTCGTATTTAGATTATTAGTTATATTGATCCGGTTTGCAAGGGTTTTATTTGGAAGAAAATCAAACTCGGGCAAAACAACGCCTGTACCCAAAAGAGTGAGTATTTGCTAGCGGGAAATAGCTGTCTGACCCTTGAAGGCGGCGGTCAAATACGTTCTGAAGGTGAATGCCGGAACCGGGCGGCAACGCCCGTTCAGCCCGCAATCTTGCGATAGGGGCTATCTGGGAAGCTGAATACGTAAGCTATTGAGAACGGCGATGCAGGACCGCCGTCAGGATGGGCCTATGCAGCGGCGTGATGAATGATGCCGCCGCCGAGGCAGATATCGCCGTCATACAGCACAGCGGATTGCCCAGGAGTGACTGCCCACTGCGGTTCGGGAAAGTACAACGCCAAGTCATCACTGATTTCGGCGGCATCGCAGGCGACATCCGGCTGACGATAGCGGGTCTTCGCATGCAGGCGTCCGGCAGCCGGCGGCTCGCCGGCGATCCAGCTGAGCTGATTGGCGGTGAGCGATGAAGACAGCAGCCATGGATGGTCATGGCCTTGCACCACGTACAACGTATTGTTTTCGACATCCTTGCGCGCCACATACCAGGCGTCGCTGCTGCCTTCCGCATTCTGGTAAGACTTGATGCCACCCAGGCCGATGCCCTTGCGCTGGCCGAGCGTGTAGAAACTCAGTCCGACATGGCTGCCGACCGTGGTGCCGTCCGGGGTCTTCATCGGTCCCGGCTGGTAGGAGAGATAGCGGTTCAGGAAATCCCGGAAAGGTCGCTCGCCGATGAAGCAGATGCCGGTCGAATCCTTTTTCTTGGCGTTCGGCAGGCCGATGCGCTCGGCGATCCTGCGGACTTCGGTCTTCTGGATTTCACCGAGCGGGAAAAGGGTTTTCGACAATTGCGCCTGGTTGAGCCGGTGCAGGAAATAGCTCTGATCCTTGCTGGCATCGAGCGCCTTGAGCAATTGGAAGCGGCCCGCATCCGGGCCCGATGTTACTTCACGCACCCGTGCATAGTGGCCGGTGGCGATCAGGTCGGCGCCGAGATGCATCGCATGGTCGAGGAAGGCCTTGAATTTGATCTCGGCGTTGCACAGCACATCGGGATTCGGCGTGCGGCCGGCCTGGTATTCGCGCAGGAATTCGGCGAACACGCGATCCTTGTATTCAGAAGCAAAGTTGACGGCTTCAATATCCACGCCGACCACATCGGCGACGCTGGCCGCATCGATCCAGTCCTGGCGAGTGGAACAGTATTCCGAATCGTCGTCGTCTTCCCAGTTTTTCATGAACAGGCCGATCACTTCATAGCCCTGTTCTTTCAGCAGCCATGCGGAAACCGACGAATCGACGCCGCCGGACATGCCGATGACGACTTTTTTCCTGCGTGTCATTTCACGAGAGCCAGTGCCGGCGGATCGGCCGGGCGCAACACGCCGATCGCATCCGGATGGGTGTACAGCAGGGAGAGCGGAGCCCGCTTGCCGGCGAGGTAATCGTCGACACAGCGCAATACCAGCGGGCTGCGGTGTTTTTCCTGGCAGGCCAGCATTTCCTCGCGCGTCATCCAGACGGTGCGCAGAATGCCGTAGTCGAGAGGGCGATCGTGGCTGGCGCCGAGCTCACCCGCAAAGGCAAATCGAAGATAAGTCACTTCCAGCCCGGTACGGGAGGACAGGTAGCGGGACATGTACAGGCCCACCAACGCTGTCGGCGTGAAATCGACAGCCGCTTCTTCCAGCGTTTCGCGCGTTACCGCCTGCTCCAGCGACTCGTTGGGATCGAGATGGCCGGCAGGCTGATTGAAGCGGATGCCATCGCTGGTTTCTTCTTCCACCAGCAGGAAGTGACCGTCGCGCTCGACGATGGCCGCAACGGTGACAGAGGGTTTCCAAACGTCAGTCATAGTGTCCTCGAAAGTGGGCGCCATTTTAACCGCGGTTATCGCCCGACTGCATGCTTCTTTGCACGACATGCGGCTAAAACACGAATAATCTGCCGGATGAAGGCGGTTATGATTGATTTTCGCTAATGGGCATTACCCGATTAATCAGTCTTCGGTCAAAAACCTTGCAGAATGAAGGACATTCAGCTTTTTTGATCATGTTGCCAAATCGTTTATGACAAGGATGGCAACCGTGGCAATATGTCGCTCTTTAAATTAGTAGAAAGCCATAAAAAAGAACGGTTGTGCTAATTTTGGAATTGCGTGTAACATCTGCGCACGAATTTTCAAAAAGACATGGGAAAAATGCATCGACGCCGGCATGCGATGCGTCTTTCGAATGATTTCAGCTATATAGGGTCGCCCGCCGGAATTTACAGCCCTGTCAACTGAATTGCCTGTCACATCCGTTTTTGCTGCCGTCTTTGCCATGGCGGATTGTTTTGCGTCATTGGGAGAATAAATGCAACGCATCATGTTCAGGTCGAAAATCCACCGCGTGACGGTCACGCAGGCCGACCTGCATTATGAAGGCTCATGCGGCATCGGCCAGAACCTGCTGGAAGCCGCCGACATCAAGGAGTTCGAGAAAATCGGGATCTATAACATCAATAACGGCGAGCGGTTTTCCACTCATGCAATCAAGGGCAAACCGGCAGCGGAGAAATTTTCCTGAACGGCGCATCGGCACGGCGTGCGCATCTTGGCGACCTGTTGATTATCTGCACCTATGCACCGATGAACGAAACAGAAGTCGAAACCGATGTGCCGGAGATCGTTTTCGTTGATGAAAAGAACCAGATGACAGGACTGAAGAAGTAAAAACAAGAAGTGAGCCACACGAGGTCGGTGAAATGCCGCCCCAAACCAATTCCGAAGAGGCAGCAGGATGCCGGCCGGTCCTGCAGGATTAAAAACACTTAAATAACCAAGAGGAAAGCGTATGCCGTTAATCATTGGAGTGCCAAAGGAAATCTTTCCGGATGAAAAGCGTGTCGCGACCGTTCCCGAAGTCGTGGAAAAGCTGATCAAGCTCGGTTTCTCCGTCGCTGTCGAATCCGGTGCCGGCGATGCCGCCAATTTCAGCGACGATACCTACCGCGCAGCCGGGGCGCAGGTCGTGCCGGGTGCGGCCCAGCTATGGGCCGGATCCGATATCGTATTCAAGGTGCGGCCACCCACCATCGAGGAAGTCGGCATGATGCGGGAGGGCGGCACGCTGATCAGCTTCATCTGGCCTGCGCAAAACCCCGACCTGATGCAGCGGCTCGCGGCAAAAAGGGTCACTGTGCTGGCAATCGACGCGCTGCCGCGGACACTCTCCCGCGCCCAGAAGATGGACGCATTGACCTCTCAGGCCGGCGTCGCCGGCTATCGCGCCGTCATCGAGGCGGCCAACGCATTCGGCCGTTTCTTTAACGGTCAGATCACCGCCGCAGGCAAGGTTCCGCCGGCCAAGGTGTTTATTGCCGGCGCCGGCGTGGCCGGCCTGGCGGCAATCGGCACGGCTGCCGGCCTCGGCGCCATCGTGCGCGCCAATGACACCCGTGCCGAAGTGGCCGACCAGGTCGTGTCCTTGGGCGGTGAATTCGTCAAGGTCGATTACGAAGAGGAAGGCTCCGGCGGCGGCGGCTATGCGAAAGTGATGAGCGAAGGCTTCCAGCAGGCCCAGCGCGAAATGTATGCGAAGCAAGCCAGGGAGGTGGATATCATCATCACCACCGCGCTTATCCCGGGCAAGCCCGCGCCCAGGCTGATCACCGCAGACATGGTAAAGAGCATGAAGCCGGGCAGCGTGATCGTCGACATGGCGGCCGAGCAGGGCGGTAACTGCGAACTGACCGAACCCGGACAAGCGGTAGTCAGGCATGGCGTAACCATCGTCGGTTACACCGACCTGGTCAGCCGCCTGGCGAAGCAGTCCTCCACGTTATATGCCACCAATCTGTTCCGCCTGACCGAAGAGCTTTGCAAGACCAAGGACGGCATCATCAACGTCAATATGGAAGATGATGCCATACGCGGCCTGACGGTCATCAAGGACGGCAACATCACCTGGCCGGCGCCGCCGCCGAAACTGCCTGCAGCCCCCGCAAAACCCGCTGCCAAGCCGGCAGCGGTGCAGGCGAAGGGGCATGGCCATGGCGCACCGAGCGAACCGGCATCCGGCACACGCATCGCCGTAATGTTCGGCGTCGCGGCGGCATTGTTCTGGTTCATCGGCGCGTTTGCGCCGCCGGCCTTCCTCGGCCACTTCACGGTGTTCGTCCTCGGCTGCTTTGTCGGCTACATGGTGGTGTGGAATGTCACGCCGGCACTGCACACGCCGCTGATGAGCGTCACCAATGCCATCTCCAGCATCATCGCCATCGGCGCGCTGGTGCAGATCGCGCCTCCGCTCGCGGCGGGCGCAGAACGACCGGGCGACTGGATACGCTGGCTGGCGGTGATCGGCATTGTGCTCACCACGATTAACATGTTCGGCGGATTCGCCGTGACTCGCCGCATGCTGGCGATGTTCCGCAAATAAGGGAGCGCTCCATGTCTCAAAGTCTTACAGCAGTCGCCTATCTGGGCGCAACCATCCTCTTCATCCTGAGCCTGGGCGGCCTGTCCAATCCGGAGACCTCCCGCCGCGGCAACCTGTACGGCATGATCGGCATGACGATCGCCGTGCTGGCGACCGTGTTCGGCCCGTCCGTCACGGCCGCCGGCCTGCCGTGGATCATCGGCGCGATGCTGGTCGGTGCGGCCATCGGCCTGTATGCCGCCCGCACCGTGCAGATGACGCAGATGCCGGAACTGGTGGCATTGATGCACAGCCTGGTAGGTCTCGCCGCCACGCTGGTCGGTTTCGCAAGCTACATCGATCCTGCCGCCTCCGCCAACTTCACCGGCGCCGAAAAGATTATCCACGAAGTGGAAATTTACATCGGCATCCTGATCGGCGCGGTGACCTTCTCCGGATCGATCATCGCCTTCGGCAAGCTGTCCGGCCGTATCGGCGGCAAGCCCTTGCTGCTGCCCGGCCGCCACCTGCTCAACCTCATCGGCCTGCTCGTCGTGATCTATTTCGGCTACCTGTTCCTGCAGGCGCAAAGCATCGATGCCGGCATGACACCGCTGATCGTGATGACGGTGATTGCGCTCCTGTTCGGCATCCACATGGTGATGGCGATCGGTGGCGCAGACATGCCGGTGGTGGTGTCGATGCTCAACAGCTACTCGGGATGGGCGGCGGCGGCAACCGGCTTCATGCTGTCCAACGACCTGTTGATCGTCACCGGCGCGCTGGTGGGTTCGAGTGGTGCCATTCTCTCCTACATCATGTGCCGCGCAATGAACCGCAACTTCCTCAGCGTGATCGCGGGCGGCTTCGGCGGCGATGCTCCCAAGCCGAAGGCAGCGGGCGACGCCGCGCAACCGGAAGGCGAAGTGTCGCCGGTGACCGCCGCCGAGACCGCCGAAATGCTGCGCGACGCAAAAAATGTGATCATCGTGCCGGGTTACGGCATGGCGGTCGCACAGGCGCAGCATACCGTGTATGAAATCACGAAGACCTTGCGCGAAAAGGGCGTGAATGTCCGCTTCGGCATTCATCCGGTCGCGGGAAGGATGCCGGGCCACATGAACGTTCTGCTGGCGGAAGCGAAAGTGCCTTACGACATCGTGATGGAAATGGACGAGCTGAACGACGACTTTCCGGACACCGACGTCGCCATCGTGATCGGCGCCAACGACATCGTCAACCCGGCGGCCCAGGACGACCCGAGCAGCCCGATCGCCGGCATGCCGGTGCTTGAAGTCTGGAAAGCGAAGACCTCCATCGTCATGAAGCGCAGCATGGCTTCCGGCTATGCGGGCGTGGACAATCCGCTGTTCTACAAGGATAACAACCGGATGCTGTTCGGCGATGCGAAGAAGATGCTGGACGAAGTACTGGGCGCATTGAAGGCGGCCTGATTTTCAGCGCGCCCGAAGCACGAAAAGCCGCGCCCTGCGCGGCTTTTTTCCTTGTTGAAACATGAGTCAGTCCTGTGCCTATCGACTTGGCCACGCATGCATCTCGATCCTGCTTGCAATGACAGTTTTTCCACGAAGCTTCTCAGGGAGAAGGCAATCGAACCGCCATGCTTAACCTGTTAATCTTGCATGTGCAATGAATAGCAGGCGGGTAAATCCGCGACTGCCGACGAATGCTCTTCAATGACATGCACGAGGTTCTCATGGATGCCGATCATCGCAAGGTACAGGCCGTTCGACCCGATGCCGAAGTAATGACAAAACAACGCCTCCCGTACTACATCGGAATTTCCGGGAATACGGTTGGTGCACAAGGCCTGTCGATGCACATGGTGCTCATCCCGCCGGGCGGGCGCGCCGAGCCGCACAAGCACATAGGCTACGAGACAGGCATCTATGTTCTCGAAGGACGGGTTTGCACGCGATGGGGCGCATCGCTTGAACATGAGGTTGTGAGCGAAGCCGGCGACTTTCTTTTCATCCCGCCCGGTGTACCGCATGAGGCAATCAACTTAAGCGCTACCGAACCGGCGCGTGCAATCGTCGCACGCAACGACCCATCGGAACAGGACACGGTCGAACCGTTTGCGCGCCCCGAAGGCACCTAGATGCGCCGCTGCCAGGTTGAGGAGATTCATGCTGGAGATCAAAAGCAATGGTTGCCGCTTGAGCATGCGATTCATCCAATCGGCAGGCATCATGTCGAAGATAAAGCACCATGCTAATCTTGCCTTTCGCAATGTACAAAAATACCTTCCTCAGGGGATGAGAAGTATATGAGCCGTCCAATGCAGACATATCAAGGCAGCTGTCACTGTGGCGCAGTTCGCTTCGAGATTGAGACAGATTTTCCCGAACTCACGATGTGCGACTGTTCGCTATGCCGCCGCAGGAATGCTCTCATGATCAAGGTCCATGAGAGCAGGTTCCGTCTGCTGGCGGGCGAGGAATCACTCACCGAATACCAGTTCCACACCAGGACGGCGCGGCACTTTTTCTGCAAGGTATGCGGCATCTATCCGTTTCACCGCAAGCGTGTTACACCGGACAATCTCGGCATCAACATCTTTTGCTTGCACAACGTCGATCCCGAAGGTATTCCGGTTCGGCAGGCGGTCGGAGCAGGGATGCCATGAATGACGAGGTCGTGCGGAATATATTGTTGAATAGCGGCGCGCGACGAAGGCGGCGGATCCGGACGGCACTGGAAATCCGCAGAACCGGTGATTCGAGACCTTTTGAATCGTCTCGATAGCATGCCGTTCACGCTTTCCCATCCTGCAGCCATTGTTCCCATCCAGCGATACTGGAAAGGCGCGAGCCTTTCCGCCCTGGTCATCGGCAGCATGGCGCCTGACTTCGTCTACTTTCTCAGGATCGCAATTTCCGGCGCGCTGAGTCACAGCCTGGCAGGAATCATCACGTTCTGTGTGCCCGCCAGCCTGGTTGCCTACCTGATTTTTCATCTCCTGATCAAGCGGCCATTCTGGCTGCTCTTGCCCGATCGCCTCCGGAGTCGGCTCGATATAGAATCGCCCGACTGGCTTCCGACATCGCCCAAATCATGGGCGGTGATCAGTGCTTCGGCTGCACTGGGCGCAGCTACGCATGTGGCCTGGGATAGCTTCACGCATGCGAACACGGCCGTTGTGACCTACTTCAGTTGGCTCAGGTCGGCGATCGGCCCGGACAGCGGCCCCCGGATTCCCCTGTACAAGTTACTGCAGCACAGCAGCACCGTACTCGGATTGTGGATTCTGGCGGCTGCATTGCGAAGATGGTTCAACGCAACGCCGCCCTTGCACATTCCCGGTAACCAATTGAGCCCGAAGATGCGCATGGCGGTTGTGCTCGTGCTGTTGATCGCAGGATCGCTCGGATTGTTGATTGGCGCGATGAGCGTGCCGGGCGCTGCTCTGGAACGAATGACATTCAGGGGAATCGTGAAAGGAGTGCAGTGGTTTGCGATTGCGGCGCTGCTGTATTGCATTCTGATGCAGACATACCTGGGCATCCGGCGAGATGCCGGTTGATATTCCCGGCGCCGCTTCTAGTGCTGCCCATATTGCCTATTCCTCTTGTACTCGTGTTTCGATATCTGAACGCTCATCCCGTATTGCGCCAGATTTTTTCCATAATCGCCGCGGCATGCTCCAGATGGGCGGCACTTCGTTCGCCATATTTGGAGTATCGACCTGAACGGTCATTGAAAACAACTTTGCGGGTTTCATGATTGATATACAGCTCACCCGATATCCTTGCCTGGCCTCCGACGACGAGGGCGGGATGTGATAAGCGGGGTTCCGCTTGGTCTTTCCCCAAGTTATGCAATGGTGCCAATGCTTCATCCGTGATGATGCTGTCCACCCGTGTTTGCGGTACAACGATCAGTCGCTCCAGCTTGCTTGCGCTCCGGATAAGCTTTTCGCCTGCACTTACCGGCTGGTCTATGAGGCCATGCTGCTTTGCCGATACTTCTCCACCAGGAGCAGCACAGCCTGGGACTGGTAGTTGATGGCGAGCGAACGCAATCGGCTCGCAAAGGGGCGATAGCACTCGTCGAGTTCGTCCAGCCGGTCGGCCTGCACCGCGATCTCGTGCATGTTGCCCAGCCTGGCCAACCGATACAGCACTTCCATCTCATCCGCCGGTGGCGCGACGATGGCCTCCTCTTCTGGCGGCGATGCCGCTTGCGCTGCGTCGTAGGTCCACTCCAATCGCAGCAGCCTGGCTATCTGCGCGAGCAGCTTGTCCGTCTCAAGCGGTTTGGGCAGAAAGACATGCGCCCCGGCCGCCAGGCTTTGCTCGCTGTCGCTGGCCGACACGCTGGCTGACATCACGATGATCGGCAAATCCCGAAAGACTGCCTGTCGGCATAAAAGACGCATGGCCTCCAGCCCGTCCATCTCCGGCATGACGAGATCCATCAGGATCAGATCGGGCTGCAAGCGCTGCGCCATCTCCACCCCTTCGCGGCCCTTGGACGCCTCGGCCACCTCGAACCCGAGCGGCGTCAGCAAGTCGACCGCCACCATCCGATTTTCGGCAATATCGTCGACCACCAGTACCCTCCTGCGCGGCCCCGCATAGCCGGTCACTATCCTGGACGATGTTGCTGCCATGGCTCTCTGTACCGGATGCGCCTCCACCTCGAAGCGGAAGGTGCTGCCCTGACCCAACCTGCTCTCGGCCTCTATCCGGCCACCCATCAGGTGCACATATTGCTGGCTGATGGTCAAGCCCAGGCCCGTGCCGACCACTCGCCGCTGCATGTCGCAGGCCTGTTCGAACGGTTCGAAAATGGCTTTTAACCGGTCTGCGGCAATGCCGATACCGGTGTCCTGCACCTCAAAGCAGAGTCGGTCCGGCGGCGTAAAGCGCACCCGCAGCACGACCCGGCCACGGTCGGTGAATTTGATCGCATTGGATAGGAGGTTCAGCAACACCTGGCGCAGACGCTTCTCGTCGGCCCGGATCCACTGCGGCAGACTGGGAGAAAAATCCCGGACAAACTCCAGCTCCTTCTGTGCCGCCTTCATCGCAACGATTTCGATGATGTTCTGCACGAAGCGGGCAAGCGGGATGTCGACCGGGACGAGTTCCATCCTGCCGGCTTCGATCTTGGCCAGGTCCAAAATGTCATTGATGAGGGTCAGGAGATGCTCGCCGCTTTTCCTGATCACATTCACGCCGGCAAGCTGACGTTCGCCAAGAACCTGATCACGCTCGAGGATCTGGGCATAGCCGAGAATGCTGTTCAACGGCGTGCGCAGCTCATGGCTCATGGTGGCCAGGAAGGCACTTTTGGCGCGGTTGGCCGCCTCGGCGGCATGGCGTGCCTCCCGTTCCGCTTCGGCCCGCTTGCGTTCGGTCAAGTCCAGCACGAAGGCTACGCCGTGATCCGGCGAATCGTCGAAAAGAACGGC
This sequence comes from Noviherbaspirillum sp., assembly GCF_035944575.1. Classification (GTDB taxonomy): domain Bacteria; phylum Pseudomonadota; class Gammaproteobacteria; order Burkholderiales; family Burkholderiaceae_D; genus Noviherbaspirillum. The sequence goes on along the minus strand of NZ_DASZBA010000200.1, from coordinate 71,249 downwards.
GCCGAGCAGTACCGGGATGCGGCTGCCGTCCTTGTGCAAAAACTCCTTCTCATAGGGAGTGCTCGTTCTGGTAGCACGCACTTCCGTCAATTTTTGCTCGTCGAGCGCCTTGTATTCCGGCAGCGTCATGGATTCCCAGTTCACTTTCCCGTCCGCCAAGTCTTGCCGGGAGTAGCCGACCATCTGCAGGAATGCTTCGTTGGCGTCAGTGATGCCCCCGCTTAAATTCCAGAACACAATGCCGATGATGCTGGACTCGACCAGGCGGCGGATGCGGGCATGGCTGTCGCGCACGTCGGCATACAGCCGGGCATTGTCGAGCGAGATGGCGGCCTGGCAGGCCAGCAGTTCCAGCACCTGGACGCGGTCCGGCGTAAAGGCGTGGGTGGTCAGATTGTTTTCCAGATAGAGCACGCCCACCAAGGTCGATTGGCGCAGGATCGGCAGGCACAGCACGGATTGAGGCCGCTGTCGGGCAAAGTACGGATCGTTGGAGAACGGGTGCGATTCGGCGGCATCCATCAGCAGCACGGATTCGCGACTGCGCCGGACATATTGGAGGATGGTCATGGGCAAGTGTGTCTGTTGCCGAGGCCGTCCGGCTTGACGACGCACCTGCACCGCCTGCTGCTCGACTTCGGCTTCGGCTGCCAGCGTCAGTTCATCTTTTTTAACCAACAGCAGGCAGCCAGTCTGTGCGCCGGCATTTTCAAGCACTACGCGCATGAGGGCATCAATCAGTTCGTCCAGTACGATGCGGCCGGAAATGGCTTGCGACGCCTTGGCAGCCGACAGCATGTCCAAACGGGACGCACCGTCGGGCAGGCGGTCCGAGGCGGAAGCGCTCAAGGCATGTGCGCGCAATTGCGGATAGCGTTCTTCGAGCTGCCGGACCTTGCCTGATTCCTCCCACTCCGCATAACAGTCACGCGCCCGTTCCAGGTGGGCGTTGCCGGCGGTCGACAGGCCGTATGCGAGATAGAAGCGGGCGGCGAGTTCGCTGGCGATTCCCTCGTTGTGCACGAAGCCGTTGTCGCGGGCCGAGCGGATGGCCTGCTCGTACAGCAGTTCGGCGTCGAACTTCCGGTCTTCAAGGCGCGCGATCTCTGCGCCGAGCAGCGCGGCCCGGTTCGCGAAGTTCTCCGGGCAGGCCTTTGCGTAGGCATCGAGCTCCCTATGGTGGGCGCGCAATGCCTCCATGTGCGGTGCCCGTTCACCGGCGTCAACCGAATCGCAGAGTGCGGCGCATGCAAGCGCGCCGTAGTAGTGATATTCCACCGTTTCAAAGAAACCCCACGACGTCCATAAAAGCGGCTTTGCCCGCATGGCGGCTGCAAGGGCGGCGGAAAAATCGCCCGCCAGAAAGCGCACCTGCAGCTTGCGGATCCAGTACCAGCACGCGCCGATCGCCAGGCGCGGGTTGTCGGCGTACCGGCGTTCCTCCTCATCCTCGTTGAACTGCGCATCGTCAAGGGTACCGAAAATCGGCGTCAATCCAAGTAGCGTTCGCGCGAGCGCGAGCTGCGAATTGATCGTGCCGACGACCATGCCGAAGCGCGCTTTCTGTACAAAGGCGAGGCGATGCTCGGCCTCGCGCTGCACCTCGCTGAGCGGTGCGCCGGTGGCCAGGAGGTTGCTGATGATGTTCGTGCAGCTGACCGACGCAAAGATGATGTTGCCGTTCCTGTTTCCTGCCTCGAAGGCGCGGAGCAGCAGGTCGTGTCCGGCCCGGATATGCTGGGCCCAGAGCAGGGCGCGCGCGGCAAAGGTGAAATAGACCTCGCTCTCGAAACGCGTCAGCCCGCGCCGCTCCACCAGCAGGCAGCCGAGCCGCGCCAGGCGATAGGCGGCATGGTAGTCGCCGAACATGGAACCGGCGATCATGCCCAGCCTGCCGTAGGCGAAGCACGAGGCGGCGCTGTTGCCATGCGTGAGACTGAAACTGACTGCCTTGCAGGAGAGCAGCGAATACAGGTTCGCGTCCGTAAACATGGCGGGCATGCCGATCTTGGTCAGCACATCGAGCGTCGCGAGGGACGCCGGATCGGTCATCAAGGGCAGGTCGATGAGCTCGTCGATCGGCCGCTCGCCAAGCCTGGACATGGTTTGGTCATACTCGCCGCGCACCTGCTCTTGCGTCGGCTGCGGCGACAGGTCGATGCCGATGTGGCGCAGGCAGTCGAGGCCGACCTCGACCGCACGATCGCTGCGGTCCATATGCGTGTACAGGTCAGCGCGCAGGCAAGCCACGGACGCGCGTTCCACCGCAGTTGCCGTGCACATCGACAGCAGCGCCAGCCGTTCCTCGGCGGCGGCCAGGGCGCTGGTCAGGAACTCGCATTCGGCCCGAATCAGTTCGAGCTCGAAGATCAGCTCATGCCGCCGCTCCCAGCAATCCTCCGTCAGCAATGCCGTGCCGGCAGTCACGAAAGCCAGCGCAGACGCAAATGCCGTCGCCGCCCTGGCGCGCTTCCCGGCCAACAAGTTGAGTTCGGCAATCCGTTCCTTTTCTTCCCGCGACTCGACCAGGCTGCTGCCGCGATTGAATTGGCTGACAAGCTCGAAGATCCTGTTCGCCAGCGCCTCGGGCGCCAGGCTGGATGCCAGCATGCGGCCGATGTGCAGGTGCATCACGGCCCGCAATGTCTCGGGGATCATCGAGTAGGCCGCTTCTTGCACACCGTCGTGGAGGAACAGGTAGGTATCCGCCTGCCTGAACACCGGGCCCATGCATGCCGCCTCCCGGAACAGGGCGTGAATGGCCTCCGCGGGTTGCCCGAGTACGATGGCGAGCGTGGCGGTGTCCGCGGCATTACCGAGGAAGGCAAACCTTGCCAAGGCATCCCGGGTATCGTTCGGAAGGCGGCCAAGCTTGCCCACGATCAATTCCACGACATTGTCCGTATAGCCCATTGCGTGGATACGGGACATGTTCCAGCGCCAAGTGCCGGCGCGATCATCGAAGGACAGCAGTTTCTCGTCGGCCAGGGTAGCCAGGAACTGTTTGGTGAAGAAGGGGTTGCCGCCGGTCTTGTCCAAAAGTAATTGCGCCAGTGGTTGTGCCTCGTCAGGCCGGCAATGCATGGATTCGGCCACCAGCTGCGCCAGTTCGTCCAGTGACAGCGAGGCGAGCACGATGCGTTGCAGGCGGCCTCCGGCTTGGCGGATCGCTTCCAGGCGCTGCCTCAATGGGGGGCTGTCGCCGACTTCGTTGTCCCGATAGGCGCCGATCAGCAACAGGGAATGCATGTCCGGATGGGTCACAAGGTCGGCCAGCACGGCGAGCGTTCCCGCGTCCGCCCACTGCAAATCGTCGAGGAACAGCACCAAAGGATGCTCTTGCCGGGCGAATACGCCGAGAAAGCGGCGGAATACCAGTTGAAAGCGGCCTTGCGCTTCCTGTGGCGGCAGGACCGGTACGGGGGGCTGCGGACCGATGATGAGTTCGAGCTGGGGGATCAGATTGACCATGAGCTGTCCAACCGGACTCAGTGCCTCGCACAGGGCCTGCCGCCAGCGGGCGATGCTGGCGTCGTCTTCACCCAGAATTTGGCGCACAAGCTGGTCCAGGGCCTGGGCCAGGGTAGCGTAGGGAATGTCGCGCTTGTACTGGTCGAACTTGCCTGCGACGAAGTAGCCATGCCTTGCCATGATGGGCTGTTGCAGGTCATGGACCAACGCGGATTTCCCCACGCCCGAGTAGCCGGCCACCGTGACCAGCAGCCGCCCCCCCGCCGTTGCGATCCTCTCGAATGCATTCAGCAGTGCAGCTCTTTCCTGCTCGCGCCCATACAGCTTGTGCGGCACATGGAAGCGGTCGGACACGTCCCGTGTGCCGAGCGGAAATGGTGCAATCGCTCCAGTGGCCTGCCATTGGTCCAGACAATGCGCCAGGTCGGCCAGGAGGCCGGAGGCGCTCTGGTAGCGGTCCTCCGGCACCTTTGCCAGCAGCTTGAGCACGAGGTGCGACACGGCATGCGGCAGGTCAGGCACCAGATAATGCGGCGGAACGGGCATGCGGGCCAGATGGCAATGCACCCATTCCAGCGCATCGTTGGCCTGGAACGGCAACTGCCCGGTCAGCAGGCGGTACAGCAGGATGCCAAGTGAATAGAAATCGGTGCGGTAATCGGCCTGGCGCTTCATGCGCCCGGTCTGCTCAGGTGAAACATACGCCCAATCGCTGCCGGCAGCCGGCCGGGAAGACGTCGCACTCTCACGCGCAGTAGCCCTAGATGCATCCGCTAATTTCACCTGGATCCCATGGGGTGCATGCGCAAGCAGGAAGTTGGCGGGACGGATGTCGTGATGTACGAAGCCGGCCGCATGGAGCGCGGCCAAGGCGCGAACCGATTGAAGAGCAATGTCGAGCGCTGTCCGCAGGTCCAGGCGCGGCTGGCGTGCCAGCACCACATCCAGACTCTCGCCCGGAAAGAATTCCAGGACCAAGGCGGGGTGTATGCTGTCCTCCTGCAGGGCAATCGGCTTAAGGATCTCGGGGGCATCAAGAGATTGCAGCAAGGCATACTCGTGCCGCAAGCTATTCACAGCGCATTCGCGTGGAGGGAGCTTCAGAAGAGCAGTGGTGCCGTCTTGCTCATGGCGGGCGACGTAAAGGGTTCCACCGGCTGTCAGGCCTATCTGCTGAATAACCTGATAGTTGCCCATCGTCATCAGACTTTTCTGCGTTGAGGGTGGTGTCGGTTACGGCAACGTCTCTGTTCTTTTTCGGGTCCCTGCAACGTATCGGACTAAAGATTGCGCTCTTCAGGCAGTTGCTTGTCCAAGTTGCTAAAAGGTGCCTGAAGCGATCTGATATTACCATGGCCGATCCATGGCGCTAATGCGCAATAAAGGGCAGTCATGCATATCGATAATGATGTCAATCCGGTTCGTGAGCAGTGTGTTCTGCGCCATGATTCGTCTACTCGGCGCTGGCCGAAAACATGCTGACAATATTACTTTGGAGCTCGCTTTTTGCCGGTCGACAGGCTATCGCTGATGCACTGATGAAATGTGCCATGCTCTGGATTTGCCTGTACGGCTTGCATCCTATGGCTGTGGGTTTCGGGCTCTCCGGTTTCATGTCGTGAAGCGACGGCCGGAGAAACCGGCGGACGCCTTCCGCCCGTCGCGTTGTTCAACTGCTCGCCAGTTCCGAGCCCGACGAGATCCGCAGCCCCGCAGCCCCGAACCCTCAGCGGGCTGCGGGGCTGTTCGATTGTCATCAATAATTTAGTGGTGGGTGACGGCACCCTTTTGCGGGCTCACAGAGTCCGTGGGCATGAACGCGGCTTCGACAGCGGCGGAGTTGGTGTAATCCTGAAAGCGGATTACCTTGCCGTCTCTCATGGTGCTGATGTGCACCCACGGCGTGTCATAGGTCCGGCCAGTCGACTTGACGCGCCACGTTGAATTGCCGTACACAACCACCTTGTCGCCATCGGCCAGATATTCGATTGGTTCAAACCGCTCGGCATCCTGCGAATCGCTTAGTTTCTGGAAGAATTGCGCAACCTCGGCCTTGCCGTGATAGGTGCCCGAAAATGGAACATATTCCGACTCCAGACTGATCCATTCGATATCATCCGCATAGATTTCCATCAATTTCGCAATGTCGCCGGCCATGAATGACGCATAGGCTTGCTTCGCCAACTGCTTGTTTTCCTCGCTGGTCATGATTGCCTCCTCAAAAGCTTGACCCCTTTCTCCCTGCACGCATCGGTATCATGTTTCTCGATCGCCTTGGCCACCGGATCTTTCGACGATTGCCGGTGCTGAAGGAAAGCATGCTCTTTCCGGGCTCCTCCGCGCTGGCCAACGATGACGCCGGCGAATGAAACCAAAGCAAAGAGGTTCATTTGTTCCTGACCGAACAACCGCACGGCGCGCCTCGGACTCGAGATCGTTACCACAATCAATCTGTCGATAAAAGCCGGTAGGGTAGGACCGGTAGGCGGAAATGCGATGTGAATGAAAATAGTCTATGAAGCGCAACGGAGCTTGCAAGGTGTTTTTGCACGGCTTCATATGGCCATGCATGCGATGCCTGCGATGCCGTGCAGGTTGCTGTAGAGGTCTATGCTGGTTGCGTGCGCTGTAAAAGCGCCCTGCGGCAATTTACCGCTTGCCGAACATCATTTGTTCCGCCAGAAGGCGCTTGGCCGGCTTGATCGCGTCAATAAGTCCGAGCGATAGACCCAGCATCGTCTGTGTCGGCGCGCCATCCGGGGCGCTCGCGAAAATCTGCGCCATGGTGTCGGTGATGCGGATCGTCAGGCTGCGGTCGCTGTGGCGCTGGGTCGCGAAGCGTTGAAGCGCACTGGACGAAATTTCCCTGGAGAGGATTTGCGACAGGACGACGGCATCGCGCATACCCAGGTTCAGGCCCTGGCCGGCTACGGGATGCAATGTTTGCGCCGCATTGCCGATGGCAACCGTTCGTGCCGAAACCATGCCTTGCGCGTTGAGGCCAAGCGGATAGCTGACGCGGGGCGTTGCCGACGTGAAGCGGCCGACGCGCGTGCCGAACGCGCTTCCCAGTTCGGCAAGGAAGTCGCTATCAGACAAGGCAAGCAGCCGCGATGCGGTATCGGGACGAACACACCAGACCAGCGCATAGCCTCCGTCCTGCGGTAACAATGCCAGCGGGCCTTCGGCGGTAAACCGCTCGAATGCGCGTCGGGCAATGGGCGCGCCGGCAGTGACCTGTGCAATGACGGCGGTCTGCTGATAGTCCCGCCGTATTGCTTTTTCCGCCTGTTCCGAAAACGCGCCGCCCTCCGCCTGCACCGCGATCCGGGCAGTAACCGGCGTACGCTCTGCGAACTGGAGTTCGACTTCATCCGCCCGTTCGATCAACTGCGTCACCTGCGCCGGGCGCAGCGAGGCAACCGGGGTATGCTGCAACTCCTTTGCAAGTGCGGTGACCAGCGTGCCGTAACGCGTGACATAGCCGAGAGCCGGGACCTCGTGTTCTTTGCTGGTGATGAGTGTGCGGCCAAAGTGGCCGCGCCGCGAAACATGGATTTCGTGAATCTCGTCGACGGCAAGCGGCCATGCGCCGATCTGTTCGAGGATCTGGCGGCTGCCGAAGGAGAGGGCGATCGAGCGCGGATCCTGTGCTGCCTGCTCGACCAGTTTCGCATCGACCACCGCGATGCGCGATGCCGGCACGCCACGTTTTATCAGCAGCAATGCGAGTGCCATGCCGACAGGCCCGCCGCCACAAATGGCGATGTCGTAATCCGCCGCCATCGCGTATCAGTGCCGCATCAACGCTTCGATGTCGTCGACGCTTTTAGGCGCGCCGCTCGTGAGGATGTCGCAGCCGTCGGCAGTGACCAGCGCGTCATCCTCGATGCGGATGCCGATATGCCAGAACTGTTCCGGCACATCGTCGGCCGGCCGCACATAGATCCCCGGCTCAATGGTCAGCACCATGCCGGGTTGCAGCGCCCGCCAGGGTTTTTCTTCGCCCGGCGCAACGTTGCGGGCTTCGCGGTATTCGCCGACATCATGTACATCCATGCCCAGCCAGTGGCCGGTGCGGTGCATGTAGAACTGCCGGTAGACGCCTTTCTCGATCACGTCTTCCAGGCTGCCAACCTTGTTCTTGTCCAGCAGGCCGGTATCCAGCATGCCTTGAGCAAGCACCTTGACCGCCGCATCATGTCCGGACATGAAGTGCTTGCCCGGACGGGTGTCTGCGATGGCGGCAGCCTGCGCGGCCAGCACGATTTCGTACAACGCCTTCTGCGGGCCGCTGAACCTGCCGTTGCCGGGGAAGGTGCGGGTGATGTCGGACGCATAGCTGTCGAGTTCGCAACCGGCATCGATCAGCACCAGGTCGCCGTCCCTGATTTCGGCGTCGCCTGCGCGATAGTGCAGCACGCAGGCATTGGCGCCGGTGGCGACGATGGAGCCGTAGGCCGGATATTGCGATCCGTGGCGGCGGAATTCATGCAGCAGTTCGGCTTCGAGCTGATACTCCCGCAGTCCCGGCCGGGAGATGCGCATCGCCCGGCAATGCGCTTCGGCGGAGATCGCGGCTGCGCGCCGCATGATGGCAATTTCGTCTGCGTCCTTGAACAATCGCATCTCGTCGAGCAGGACATGCACATCGTGCATCGCCGACGGGGTCGCCACGCCGGCGCGTGCCTGCATGCGCACCGTCTGCAGCCATTGCTGGATGCGGGTATCGAGCTTGTGGTCGCTGCCGAGCGAATAGAACAGCGCCGGCGCATCGGCCATCAGTTTGGGCATTTCCACGTCCAGTGCATCGATGGCAAAGGCGGCGTCGAAGCCGAACTTCTCGCGCGCCGCCTGCGGGCCGTAACGATAGCCGTCCCAGATCTCGCGCTCCAGATTCTTGTCGCGGCAGAACAGGATGGCCTGGTCGGTCTTGCCGGCCACCAGCACGATGACCGCTTCCGGCTCGGTGAAACCCGACAGATAGTAGAAGTAGCTGTCATGGCGATACGGATAATCGGCATCGCGGTTGCGCATCACTTCGGGCGCGGTCGGAATGATGGCCACGCCGCCGCCTTTTTCATGCATCTGGGCCAGCAGTCTTGCGCGTCGGTCGGCATAGGGTTTCATGGTTTCATTCTTTCAACGATGGGTGCATTCAATTGCGCCAGGCGCTCCGGCGTGCCGACATCGGTCCAGTCGCCGCGGTACAGTTCTCCGCCCACCTGTCCGCGCGCGGCATACTCGCGCAGGATGGGCGCGATCTGCGCCGACTGGCCGGCTTCGACGGCATCGAAGATTTCCGGCCGGTAGACGCCGATGCCGGAAAATGTATGGCGCGGATCGCCGTCATTGGCGATCGAGAAACTGTGCAGCGCGAAATCGCCTTTCGGATGATGCGGGGGATTCTTCACCAGGTAGAGCCAGGCCACATCGCGCTTGTCGGCGGGATGCGGGTTGCCCCACATGTCGTTGTCCTGCAGCGCGGTCTTGACCTGTTCGTAATCGAAATGCGGGCAATACACATCGGCGGCGATGGCGACGAAGGGTTCCTCGCCCAGCAGGTGGCGCGCTTTCGCGACGCCGCCGGCGGTTTCGAGCGCGGTGCCTTCGGCCGAGTAGACGATGCGCGCGCCGAATTGCGTGCCTTCACCAAGCGCTTCCTCGATCATGTGGCCGAGATGCGCGTGATTGATCACGATATCGGTGATGCCGGCACGCACCAGATTGAGAATGTGCCAGACGATCAGGGGACGCCCGCGCACCTTCAGCAGGGGCTTCGGACAGGTATCGGTGAGCGGACGCATGCGCTCGCCGCGGCCTGCGGCGAAAATCATGGCTTTCATTGATGTGCCTTAATCAGAAGGTATAACCGACCTGCGGCGCTTTTTCTTCAAGCTGGTCCAGCAGCCGCACCAGCGGCATCAGTTCCTTGTAGCGGGCGGCAGCCTTGCGGGTGTATTCCATCACCAGCGGCAGGTCCTTCAGATAGGCGTCCTTGCCGTCGCGGTGGAACAGGCGGGCGAAGATGCCGAGCACCTTCAGGTGCCGCTGCACGCCCATGAATTCGAAGTCCTTGTAGAAGGCGTCGATATCGCTGTTGACCGGCAGGCCGGCCCGTTTCGCGAGTTCCCAGTAACGGATCGCCCAGTCGAGCACCATTTCCTCATCCCACTGGATGTAGGCATCGCGCAGCAGCGACACCAGATCGTAGGTGATCGGGCCGTACACCGCATCCTGGAAATCGAGGATGCCGGGGTTGCCCTTTTGCATCACCATCAGGTTGCGGGAATGATAATCGCGATGCACGTACACCTGCGGCTGCGCGAGGTTGTTGGCCAGCAGGGCGTCGAATACCTTGTTCAGCTCGGCGGTCTGCTTGTCGTTCAGCGTGACGCCCAGATGCTTGCCGATATACCAATCCGGAAACAGCATCAGTTCACGCAGCAGGAGCGCGCGATCATATTCGGGCAACACGTCCGGCTTGCTCTGCGCCTGGATCAGCACCAGCGCGCCGATTGCATCGAGATACAGCTTATGGGCGGTGTCGTGGTTGAGTTCGTTGAGATAGGTCGTCGCGCCGAGATCGGACAGCAGCAGGAAGCCGTTATCGACATCCTGGGCCAGGATGCGCGGCACCGCCACGCCTGCTTCGCCGAACAGTTGCGCCACATGTACGAAAGGGCGTACATCCTCCTGGGGAGGCGGGGCATCCATCACGATCAGCGTGGCGCCGCCATCGGTATCGGATTGCGCCGCGGAATCGGCATCGACGCGGAAATAACGGCGGAAGCTGGCATCGGAAGAGGCGGGGCGGATTGAGTCCACTTTGACCGGATTGCCCGGCAGCGCGGAAAGCCATTGCTTTAATTGAATGAGACGGGGATCGGGGGAGTGCTCTGAGGACATGGACAATACGTTTGAGGGCAGTGAGTTCCCATATAATAAGGGATTCAACTCAAAAAATCGCCTGCCAGCCTTTCTTTTCATGACCTGGTTTCCCGCATTTCCTCCCTCGCAACGTTTGCTTCGTTACCTGACTGCAGTCGTTGCGGCGGCAGCGGCGCCGACGCTCGTATCAGCTCAGACTTCACCAAAAGGCATCACCGACGAAGAAAAAAATGCACCGGCAAACGTCAGTGCGGAAAAAATGACCGGCCGCCCCGACCGTGACGTGGTCCTGGAGGGCGATGTCGAGATCATCCGCGGTCCCACCACCGTCAATGCCGATAAGGCAACCTACCGCGTGGCGGAAGACGAGGTGGAGGCGGTCGGCAATATCCGCATGCGCCGCTTCGGCGATACGTACACCGGCGACGAATTGCGGTTCAGGATGGACGCGGGCGAAGGCTATGTGCTGCGCCCGACGTATCAGCTGGAATTGAACAACGCGCAGGGCAGCGCGGAGCGGATCGATTTCGAAGCGCGCGACCGCGCCACGATCACCGAGGGTTCCTACAGCACCTGCGAAGGTCCCGATCCCGACTGGTACCTCAAGTCCGGGCGGCTCAACCTAGACTCCGGCCGCGACATCGGCACCGCCTACAACACAGTCGTGTACTTCAAGGGCGTACCCATCCTGGCAGCACCGGCGATGTCCTTCCCCTTGTCGGATGCGCGCAAGTCGGGCCTGCTGCCGCCGACGGTCGGCACCACCAACACCGGCGGCCTGGAAATCACCCAGCCGTACTACGTGAACATCGCGCCCAACCGCGACCTGACGCTCTATCCACGGCTGATCGCCAAGCGCGGCCTGCAGCTCGGCGCCGAGGGCCGTTATCTCGGTGAAACCTATGCCGGGCAGACGAGCGTCGAGGCGTTGTTCAACGACCGGCAAAGCGGCACCGACCGGTATGCGATTTCATCTGTCCATACGCAGAGCCTTGCGCCCGGCCTGTCGTACTCGTGGAATCTCAATTCCGCGTCGGACGACAATTACCCGAGCGACTTCGCGCGTTCGATCACCAATGCATCGCAGCGGCTGCTGCCGCGGGACATGAACCTGGTGTACGGCAGCGCTTACTGGAGCGCGTCGGCCCGATTGTCGAACTTCCAGGTGTTGCAGGACCCGGTAGTGCCGATCATCCGCCCGTACGACCGGCTGCCGCAACTGACCTTCCAGGCGGGACGGCAGGATGTGGCCGGTTTCGACTGGACAGTCGATTCGGAGCTGACGCGTTTCTGGCATCCGGACCTGGTGCGCGGCGACCGCATGTTCATCAATCCACGCATTGCTTATCCGATCCTCCGGCCCGGTTACTTCATCACGCCGAGACTGTCGTTGCACGCCAGTACCTACAACATCGATAACCGCACGCCGGCCGCCGGCCGCAATCTGGACCGGGTGCTGCCGACGTTTTCGGTGGACAGCGGACTGGTCTTCGAACGCGATACCAAGTTCTTCGGCCAGGCCATGACGCAGACGCTGGAGCCGCGCCTGTTCTATGTGCATACGCCGTATCGCGACCAGAGCAGGCTGCCGATTTTCGACACCGCGGAAGCGGATCTCAGCTTCGCACAGTTGTTCAGCGAAAACCGCTTCATCGGCAACGATCGCATCAGCGATGCCAACCAGCTGACCACCGCGCTGGTGTCGCGTTATATCGAGTCGAGCGGCGCCGAACGTGCGCGCTTCGCCGTCGGCCAGCGATTCTATTTCGACGAGCAGCGGGTGACCATCGGTGGTGCGCGAAATGAAAGCCGTTCGGACCTGCTGATTTCCGCCGCCGGCCGCATATCCAACGAACTTACCGCCGAAGGCAACGTCCAGTACAGCGAAAGCCTGCGCAACACGCGCCGTGCCAATTACGGTGTCCGCTGGCAACCCGGCCCGGCTCGCGTGCTCAACCTGCAATACCGCCGCGACCAGCCGAACCGGCTGGAGCAGGTGGATATTTCCGCTCAATGGCCGCTAGCGGCGCGCTGGTACGGCGTCGGACGGGTGAACTATTCTTTGCCGGACAGCAAGGTTGCGGAAGGCTTGCTCGGTTTCGAATATAAGGCGGACTGCTGGATCTTCCGCCTCGTCGCCCAGCGCACTCCAACCGCGACCGGGCAGGCAACATCGGCGCTGTTTTTCCAGCTTGAGTTGAATGGTTTGACGCGTCTGGGTTCCAATCCGCTGGATGCATTGCGCTCCAGCATTCCGGGCTATCAGATGATCAACCAGCCCAGCACTCCCTAACAACGCATTGCGGACTTTCCCATGAAACTTCATCGCTCCAGGCAACAATCCAGAACCGTACGGTCCGGCCTTTCGCTGGCAGGCATCTTCCTGATTGCGGCGGCAGGCGTGGTGCCCACCGCATCGGCCCAGTTCAAGCCGGGCCTCGGGCCGGGTTTGACGGCACCTGCCGCCACGCCGGGCTTCACGCCGCCCGCCGCGCCATCGTCCACGCCTCCTGCGGGAGCGCCGGCGCAGGCCGCCAAACCCCGGGTGCAATTGGCGGATGCCATTATTGCCGTCGTGAACAATGAAGTCATCACCATGCAGGAACTGATAGACCGTTCGCGCATGGTGGAGCGCCGCATGCGAAACCAGGGTATCTCGCTGCCGCCCCCGGCGGAACTGCAGCGCCAGTTGCTGGAGCGTATGATCGTCGATCGTGCCCAGTTGCAGCTGGCAAAGGAAGTCGGCATCCGGGTCGATGATCTCATGCTCGACAGGGCGATTTCCCGCATCGCGGAGCAGAACAAGATGTCGTTGCAGGAATTCCGCGACCGCCTCGAACGCGAAGGCACACCATTCAACCGCTTCCGCGAGGAAATCCGCGAGGAGATCATCATGCAGCGGCTGCGCGAACGGGAAGTCGACAACAAGATCCAGATCACCGAATCGGAAGTCGACAACTATCTCGCCGTCGACAAGGGCGCCACGCAAAACCAGCAGGAATACAATCTGGCGCAGATCCTGGTGCGCATTCCCGAGAATGCGACGGCGGAGCAGATCGCCGAGCGTCGCAAGCGCGCGGATGAAATCCTTCAGCAAGTCAGGTCGGGCGGCGATTTCGCCAAGATCGCAGCGACCTACTCCGATGCCAGCGATGCGCTGACCGGCGGCGATCTCGGCTGGCGCAACCAGGACAGGCTGCCGCAACTGTTTGTCGACACGATCGCCGGCCTGAACCAGGGCGATGTGTCGCCGGTCGTGAAAAGCGCCAACGGCTTCCATATCCTGAAACTCGTCGGCAAGCGCAACGCCAGCGCGGCGGACAATGCCGGCTCGGCCGCATCGGTGCAGCAGACGCGGGCACGCCACATCCTGATCAAGACCAATCAGGTCGTCACGCCGGCCGATGCGCGCCGCAAACTCGCCGAGATCAAGCAGCGGCTGGACAACAAGGCCGCCAAGTTCGAAGACCTGGCCAAGCTGTTCTCCAATGACCTGTCGGCGTCCAAGGGCGGCGATCTGGGCTGGATCTATCCAGGCGATACCGTTCCCGAATTCGAGCGGGCGATGGATGCGCTGAAGCCCGGTGAAATCAGCGAACCGATCGAATCGCCGTTCGGCTTCCACCTGATCCAGGTGCTGGAGCGCAAGAAGGACGACGTCTCGAAGGAACGCCAGCGCCTGATCGCCCGCCAGGCGATCCGCGAGCGCAAGCTTGACGAAGCGACCAATGAGTGGCTGCGCCAGTTGCGCGATCGTGCCTATGTCGAATACCGCTTCGACAATGTCGATGCACGCTAATCTGCCGACCGCAATCCTGTGAGCCGTCGTCCCGCCATCGCCATCACCTGCGGCGAACCCGCAGGCATCGGCCCGGAGATCGCCATCCGGGCGGCCTGGGATCTGCGGTCCCAGGTCAACGGCGTTCTCATCGGCGACTCCGCCTTCCTGGCGATGACGGCGGCCGACATCGATGCATCGATCCGCCTGACGGCGGTATCGCTGCAGGCGGTGCGCCACAGTGGCCTGCCGGATTTTCCTGCCGGGCAGATCGCCGTGATCGATTGTCCGCTCGCCACGCATGTCGTGCCCGGGACGCTCGACGCGCGCAACGGCCGCGCGGTGCTGGACACGCTCGACATCGCCATCGAATGCGCCGTGCAGCGCCGGGTGGAGGCGATCGTCACCGCCCCGCTGCAGAAAAGCACCATCAACGATGCCGGTGTGCCTTTCACCGGCCATACCGAATACCTCGCCGAAAAAACCGCGACGCCGCAGGTGGTCATGATGCTCGCCGGCGGCACGCCGCCGCTGCGGGTGGCGCTGGCGACCACCCATCTCGCACTCAAGGATGTGTCGGCGGCCATCGGCTTCGACAGCCTGATGCGCACGCTGGACATCATTCATCATGACCTGAAAACCAAGTTCGGCCTGCCATCGCCGCGCATCCTGGTCACCGGGCTGAACCCGCATGCCGGGGAGGGCGGTTATCTCGGACGCGAAGAGATCGACGTGATTGCGCCCGTCATCCATGCCGCGCGTGCGAAGGGCATCGACGCCACCGGTCCCTATCCGGCGGATACGCTGTTCCAGCCGAAATACCTTCAGCAGGCAGATTGCGTGCTGGCGATGTACCACGACCAGGGCCTGCCGGTGTTGAAATACGCCAGCTTCGGGCGCGGCGTCAACATCACCCTCGGCCTGCCGATCATCCGTACTTCAGTCGATCACGGCACCGCGCTCGATCTGGCCGCCAAGGGGATCGGTCACGCCGACCACGGCAGCATGATGGAAGCGATCGGCATCGCGGCCCAGATGGCGCAATCGGCCTGATCACCTTGTCCCGCGACACCCACTTCCCTCTCTTCCTGATTCGATGAACCACATTCCCCGCAAGCGTTTCGGTCAAAACTTTCTGACCGACCAGGGTGTCCTACACGACATCATCCGCGTCATCGACCCGCAGCCGGACGATGCGATGGTTGAAATCGGGCCCGGCCTCGCCGCCATGACACGCCTGCTGCTGGACTCGCTCCGGCAGCTGCATGTGGTGGAGCTCGATCGCGACCTTGTCGAGCGCCTGCGGAAGAATTTCGATCCGGCCCGGCTGATCATCCATGCCGGTGACGCCCTGCAATTCGATTTCGCATCGCTTCCGGTGCCGGCGGGACAGCGCCTGCGCGTCGTCGGGAACCTGCCGTACAACATCTCCAGTCCGCTGCTGTTTCACCTGACGCAGATCGCGCCGCAGGTGCAGGACCAGCATTTCATGCTGCAGAAGGAAGTGGTGGAGCGCATGGTTGCCGAGCCGGGCAGCAAGACTTACGGACGCCTGTCGGTGATGCTCCAGTGGCGCTACCAGATGGAGCTGATGTTCATCGTGCCGCCTGCCGCCTTCGATCCGCCGCCGAAAGTCGATTCGGCGATCGTGCGCATGATCCCGGTTGCGCAGCCGCTGCCATGCGACGCCGAAACGCTCGAGCGCGTGGTCACCAAGGCATTCACCCAGCGGCGCAAGGTATTGCGCAACTGCGTAGGCGACCTGTTCACCGAAAACGAATTGATCGATGCCGGCGCCGACCCGCAGGCGCGCCCGGAGACCGTCCCGTTGGAACAGTTCGTCGCGATGGCCAACCTGCTTCGGGCGCGCTGAGCTAATCCGCCGCCGGCTTGTTCGATGCAAGCGCCAGAACTGCCTGCCGATCGGTGGGAAACAGGCGGTCGCGCCGCAGCGCGGCGATCATGCCTGCGCCTTCCATCACATCCCACACCTGTTTTTTAATCCCGGAGAAGTACAGGTCGATTCCTGCGCCCTGCAGGCTCGTCCGCAGGGATTCCAGCATGTCGACGCCGCTGGCATCGATGCCGTTGATCGCACTGGAGCAGATCAGGACCCGGCGGACATCGGGATGGGTGCGGCAGTGCTCATTGATGAAACGCTCAAGCGCGGCAGCGGTCAGGAAGTTGAGCGCGGCGTCCAGTCGTACGGCCAGCAGGTCGGGCGCCAGTGCCGGAAGGTTGAAGCGGTTGCGGTCGCGCAGGGTGCCGTCCGGATGCAGGCTGACTTCGATGACGCGTGGCTCGGTCAGCCGGTACAGGTAAACCGCCATGGTGAGGCCGACACCAACGAAAACGCCCCAGTGCAAGCGCGGCATGGAGAACAACGTCGCAACGAAGGTGGCGACGGCAATGCCGCCATCGATCCGCGACACTGCGAATACCCGCCGGATGGCGCCGACGTCAATCAAGCCGAACACCGGCACGATGATCATCGCCGCCACCACCGAGCGTGGCAGGTAGAACAGGTAATCGGTCAGGAACAGCAGGCTGAACAGCACGCAGGAGGCGGCAAACAAATTCGCCCACGCGGTCTGGGCGCCCGCATACAGGTTCAGCGCCGACCGCGAAATCGATCCGCTCACCGGAAATGCGCCGCTGAAGCCGCTGGTGATCTTTGCGAGCCCCTGCCCGATCAACTCCTGGTTCTCGTCCCAGCGCGCATTGGTTTTACGGGCAAGCATGCGGCAGCTCGACATCGCCTCGGTGAAACTGATCAAGGCCAGCACCAGTGCGGCCGGCCACAACTCCTGGTGACTCGTCAGCGAAATCTGCGGCGGCAACAGCAGCGACGGCAGCCCCGACGGGATGGCGCCGATGACCGCGCCGCCGCGGCCGACATAGTCGAGAGCGATACTGGCGGCGATGCCGATCAGGCTAACCAGCAGGATGCCGGGCGCACGCGGCAGGTAGCGCTTGAAGCCGAGCAGGAGCAGCAATGCCACGCAACCGAAGGTAGTCGGCCATGCCATTTGGGAAAGCGGGAATTGCCAGAAAAGAAGATCGGGCGCGCCGAGCAGCGCAGGAACCTGCGACAGGATGATGATGATGGCCGCCGCATTGATGAATCCGGCCATGACCGGTTGCGATACCAGGTTGGCGATCCGGCCGAGCCGAAAGGCTCCCAGCAGGAGTTGGAAAATGCCTGCATAGATGGCCAGCCAGATCGCGAGCGCGACCCATGTATCGCTGCCCGGTGCGGCCAGCGGCGACAGCGCACCGAAGGACAGCAGGCTGGTCAATGCGACCGGCCCGACGGCCAGCAGGGCGGAAGAGCCCCACAGGATGCCGATCAGCGCCGGAAGCAGCGCCGCGTACAGTCCGGTCTGCGGCGGCATGCCGGCCAGCGTTGCGTAAGCAACCGCCTGCGGGATGAGCACCAGCCCCACGCTGAGTCCAGCCCATGCATCGCGCCGCAGCGAAGCGGCGGTAGGCCGGGGCCATTTCAGGAAAGGCAGCAGACGAACGAGCAGGGTGCCGTGGTTCATACAATCCCGTTATGTATGGCGGGTGGGCCGGCTAGCGGCCTTGTTGCAAAATGCGATGCGCGCGTAGCGGCATGTCGTTCCCGGAGGACATCACCTTTCTCGATTGCCGGACGGTGCGCCACCGGATTCTCGCTTGCGAACCTCTTCGCGGGAATGACTGCAAATTACAGGTAGTGTCTCCAGAACGGGTTGAACTTTATCAGTCACGGCACCATCGCCTGCTTGCGATGACGCTTCCATTTGATCGCTTCCAGCGTCTGATTCATTACCGACACGCGGTAAGCGGTGGACGGGTGCAATGCGGTATAGCTGTTCGGCATTGTCGCCGGATGGCCGGCCGCGAGCCGCTTCCAGAAATCGATCGTGCCGGCGGTGCCGTATCCCGCACGGGTCAGCATGTACAGCGACAGCTTGTCGGCGGTGGCATCCAGCACCGGCGAGTAAGGCTGTAACGCCGGCATGGACGCCGGAGCGCTCCGGTCTTCCCGCAACACGCGCAGCTTGTTGATGGTGCTGCTCATGCGTGGCCGGTCCGACCGTGTCAGTGTATTGTGGGCGATTTCCTTGGAAAGCACATAGGCCAGTTCCTCGTCGGTACGGACGAAATTCAGCATGCCCCGGTTGATCATCACGCGGAAACCGTCCGCATAGCTGTTCACCAGGTCCGAATCGCCCAGTTCGATGCCGAACGCGCAGGCATTGGTCAGCGGCGTGGCGATGCTCAACTGTTCGCCGTTGCGCTCCACGTTGAGAGTCACGCTGCTGCGGCCGCGCATTGCCGCATTGACAAGCACCGCGCCGTCCCGCTCCGCGTTCGGTCCCTGCGACAGCGGCTTGCCGTCGACCGCCAGCAGGACATCACCCTTGCGGATGCCGCTGCGTTCGGCGCCGCTTCCCGGCAGCACGTCCATGACCTTCAACCGTTCATTCAGTCCCAATGCAGACTGCGCTTCAGCCACGAACCCCTTGCCGTAGGAATACCGCGTCTTGGCAGTCAGGCCAAGCAGGTTGCGTGCTTGCCGTTTGCACAATGCCGTATTTTCGATCAGCAGCGGCGCGGCCACCCGGTACAGACGGCTTTGCTGGTCGACCCAGCCGCTCAGCAGAGCCGCTTTTTCCGGCGATGGCGGCCGTTGCGGCGCAGGGGCGGACTGGGCTGGCTGGGGAGAGGGAAGCGGTGCGGCAGCCGGTGTTTCCATAGCGTCGCGGGCGGGAGGCTGTGTCGTTGGCTGGACCGCGCACGCCGTCAGCACGGCCAGAGAGAGCATCGACAGGCGCCTGAAACAGGCGGGGGAACCACGAAAGGAAATGCGTATCGCCATAGGCATGAAGATTGGGAAAACAAGGTTGATCTGTTGAATCGCGGGCATGTTCCGGCACTGCACTTTATGCAGAGGCGGAACCATGGCGCCGGATGTGAGACAAAGTACTGCAATATGTACTGCAGCAGCCGGCGTGCGTTCGTATGCGCCGTTGCGCTACACTGCATCCGGAAACCGGGCAAAGCAGGGCTTATTATATTGCCTCGACATCAAACATGGCATAGGCACCACATTCCGATGAAAATCCTGCTTGTCGAAGACGACCTCATGATCGGCGAAAACATCCAGATCGCCCTTGACGGCGAAGGCATTGCGGTCGACTGGGTGACCAGCGGCAGTGAAGCGGAAGCGGCGGTCGGTACACAGGCCTATGACGCGCTGCTTCTCGACCTCGGATTGCCGCAGAAGGACGGCATCGAGGTGCTGCGCGGATTGCGTGCCCGCGGCAAAACACTGCCGGTGCTGGTCATCACTGCACGCGACACCGTGCCCGACCGGGTGCGGGGACTCAATAGCGGCGCCGACGACTATCTCGTCAAACCATTCGATCTCGAAGAACTGATCGCCCGGCTGCATGCCCTTGTCAGAAGGGCGCGCGGGCGCACCGAGCCGGTCTATCGCAACGGCGACGTCGAGGTCAATGCCGCCACCAGGGAAGTCATGGCCGAAGGCCGACAGGTCATCCTGTCGGCGCGCGAGTGGGCCATCCTGGATGCGCTGATTGCGCGGCCCGGCGCGATCCTGTCGCGCGCCCAATTGGAGGAACGCCTGTACGGCTGGTCCGGCGATGTCGAAAGCAATGCGGTCGAGGTGTACATCCACGGCCTGCGCAAGAAACTCGGCCAGCAGCTCATCATCAATGTCCGCGGCGTGGGCTACATGGTGGAAAAGACATGATCCGCTCGCTGCGTGTCCGGCTCCTGCTCTTGCTCGGCGCGGCGATCACGATCGCCGCCGTGGTGCAATTCATCACGTCCTTCCGGGTGGCGACGGAGAAGGCCGACAAGCTGTTCGACTACCACATGCAGCAGATGGCGATCGCGCTGGAGGACAGCGGTTTCGAG
Source organism: Noviherbaspirillum sp. (assembly GCF_035944575.1). GTDB lineage: Bacteria > Pseudomonadota > Gammaproteobacteria > Burkholderiales > Burkholderiaceae_D > Noviherbaspirillum. The sequence continues at coordinate 51,178 of NZ_DASZBA010000200.1, read as the reverse complement.
AGCGCCGCATGGCCGAAGATGTCCGATTCGGACGATCCCGGATTCGATTTCGTGATCCAGATCTGGACCGATGACGGCGTGCGCGTCTATCAATCGCGCACCTATCGTTCGCTGCCGCCGCGCACCGCGCTCGGCTATTCCAATGTCAATCTCGACAACGGCGACTGGCGCGTCTATACGGTGCAGACCGATACACGGGTGGTGCAGGTATCGCAGAAAATGCAGGCCAGGCATGACCGTGCGTTCGCACTGGCGCTGTCGGCGGTGTGGCCGGTACTGCCGGTTTCGCTCCTGCTGTTCGCGGCTGCCTGGTGGGTGGTCACGACGGCGCTGTCGCCGCTGAACCGCATCGGCCACGACCTTGCCAACCGCAATGCCGATTCGCTGGCGCCGGTATCGGATGAGGGCGTGCCGCAGGAGGTGTCGCTGCTGGTCGGTGAACTGAACCTGCTGCTGGCCCGCATGTCGCAATCGCTGGAATCGCAGCAGCGCTTCGTGGCGGATGCCGCGCATGAGCTGCGTTCGCCGCTGACCGCATTGAAACTTCAGGTCCAGACGCTGGCGCGGGCGAAGGATGACAATGCGCGCGAACATGGCATCGCCCGTCTGCTGGGCGGTGTCGACAGGGCATCGCGCCTGGTCGAGCAACTGCTCGCACTGGCACGCCAGGACCCGTCCGTAAAGGACTTCGAACGCACCGAAGTGTCGCTGCCCGCCTGCATCGAACAAGCGGCGACCGATGTCGCGCCGCTGGCGCTGGCGCGGCACATCCACCTCGAATACGATGACCTGGCGTCCGCGATCATCGCCGGTGATCTCGACAGCCTGCGCATGATGATGCGTAACCTGGTGGATAACGCGGTGCGCTACACCCCGGAACATGGCCGGATCCGGATCGGATTGGCGACTGAGGGCGATGCGGCGGTGTTGCGGATCGAGGACTCGGGCCGCGGCATTCCGGAATCCGACCGCGAACGGGTATTCGACCGTTTCTACCGGGTGCCCGGTACCAGTGCCAGCGGCAGTGGCCTCGGACTTGCCATCGCCAAGGCGATTGCAGACCGGCACCAGGCTACCATCGAACTCGGCGAATCGGCTCTCGGCGGACTTGCGGTCCGGATCACCTTCCGGCCGATCATCGACGATGCCATCGCCACACCTTCCATCAGGACAAGCTCCGCCGCAGCCGCCTGATCCCCTCGTCGTGCATGGATGCTCGTACGAGCCGCCTGCGCTAAGTTTCCCTTAAGCTTTGTCGTGCATCATGGCAACCGTTCTGCCGATCGGACGCACGGCTGCAGGCTCTCCCGCCACGCGCCGGCACCTTTTCCAGCACAGCACATCTTTCTTCGGCCCGTCCGGATTCCCCAAGGCGGACGGGTTCTTTTTGCAAACTATCCTCAGTCGGCAGGCGCGATGCAGCAGGGCTCCGGCATCAATTCGATGGTGAAGCAGCAGTGGTTTTCAGCAATGGGTTTTTGCCAGATCTTGCCGGGCCTTCCGTTGCGCGAGGCGTTTCGTTCGGCGCTTCGCGCAGGCTGCCGCTCATCGCCAGATAGAAAGAAACATCCCATGTCGCTCCGAATGTTCCGACTGTCATTGCGCAGGCCCATCCCAATCCGTGCATCCGTTCGCAAATCGCTGACAGCGTCCGTCCGCCCGAATGGCCGGGCCGTCGATTGCGGGATATCACCGCTAACAATTTCCCTCACACTGTTTCCGGCGACCTGCCTGCAAGCATCTGGACAATGAATATGGGAAGGGAGCAAATCCCCGGCGACGTGCAGCGCTTCATCCTCACCAGTATTCCATCGGTCCCCTTCCTGGAAGCGATGCTGTTGCTGCGCAGCGACGCGGGCGCGGGACATTGCTACGACGCCCGGCGGCTGGCGCAAAGACTTTACCTGAGCGAAAAGGCGGCTGCTGCACTGCTGGTGGAGTTGCACCAGGCCGGGATACTTGCCGCCGATGCCGGCGATGATGCGGAGTGCGTCAGCTATCGATATCAGCCGTCATCCGAAGATCTGAATGACATGATTTCACGGTTGGCCGGTGCCTATGCGAAGAACCTGGTCGAAATCGCCAATCTGATTCATTCAAAAGTCGGCAAGAAAGCACAGCAGTTCGCGGACGCTTTTATATTCAGAAAGGACGGATGAGATGGCTGCGTTGGTTTATGCATTGTGTGCATTGACTGCGTTTGCCTGCAGCGCGCTGCTGCTTCGGGGTTATTTCAGAACGCGCCATCGCCTGCTTTTCTGGAGTGGCCTTTGCTTTGCCGGCATGCTGGTCAACAATTTGCTGCTGGTCCTCGACCGGGTGGTGCTAGACGGTACGGATCTGCTCATCTGGCGGCAGGCGACTGCGCTGATTGCGCTGCTGCCCTTATTGTATGGACTGATCTGGGACGAGGAGTGAAGCCGTATGAATGAGATTCTGGTTGGCGCCACCGCTTGTGCCACAGCTGTCGCCGGATTGTTTTTCCTCCGTTTCTGGCGGAGCACGCGGGACCGCTTTTTTCTCTACTTCGCGCTATCTTTTTTCATTGAAGGATTCAATCGCGTGCTGATCGGCGCACAGGCTGAAGCCAGTGCCGGCATCGCGGGATACTTTTTCTACTTGTTGCGGGTGCTCGCCTACGGGTTGATCCTGCTGGCCATCTGGGAGAAGAACCGGCGCTCCGGAAAAAGCGGATGAGTTGCCCGCCGGCGTTCCGATCCGATATGCGCCAGGCGGTGACCGCTCAGGCCGCCTTGCGCTCGATCAGCTCGATCTTGTAACCGTCCGGGTCCTGCACAAAAGCGATCACCGTCGTCCCGCCTTTCACCGGACCGGCTTCACGGGTAACGTTGCCTCCTGCTGCCTTGACCGTTTCACAGGTCTTGTAAGCGTCTTCCACCGCGATGGCGATATGGCCATAGGCTGTGCCGATGTCATAGCTGTCGGTGCCGTAGTTGTAGGTCAATTCCAGTTCGGCATGATCCGGATTATTCCCGTAGCCAACAAAGGCCAGCGTGTATTTCTGCTCCGGGCGGTCGGTGGTGCGCAACAGCTTCATGCCGAGAACCCTGGTGTAGAAATCGATGGAGCGCTGCAGGTCGCCGACGCGCAGCATGGTATGAAGAATTCGCATGATGTATTCCTGATAGCGTCTGCAAGATTCAAAAGATTGGCAATGTTTCAGGCGCATGCTCGCGCAGTGCCCTTTTCGCCGATTGGAATTCCGGAAATACGGATTGTACGGTCGACCAGAAACGCGGGCTGTGGTTCATTTCCCGCAGGTGCGCCAGTTCATGCGCCACCACATAATCGATCAGCGGCAGTGAAAAATGGATCAGTCGCCAGTTGAGCCGTATCCGTCCATCCGCGGTGCAGGAGCCCCATTGCGTGGTCGCCGACGAGAGTGAAAATTTCTGGTAACTGACGCTGAGCTTTTCCGCATACAGCGGCAGCCGCTCGGCGAAAATCCGCTTGGCCTGGGTTTGCAGCCAACCCTGCACCCGGTCCTTCAATTGCTGTTCTTCCGCGTCCGGCGGCAGGCATACCGTCAGTTCCCGGGTGTCGTCATTGAAGGCGATGCCGGCGCCCTGCTCGGTGATGATACGCAGGGTGATGTCGCCGCCAAGGTAGGGCAGGGTGGCGCCGTCGCGCCATTGCATTTGCGGCTGCAGGCGACGGGCGGAGCGTTCACGCCGTTCGACGAGCTTGGCGAAAATCCAACGCTGCTTTTCACGGATCGCGCTTTCAATCTCCGCAATCGTCACCCATCTCGGTGCGGTGATGCGCAGGCCTTCATCGTCGATCAGAAAGCCGATGGTGCGGCGCTTTGAACGCAGCAGCCGGTATTCGAGAATGTGATCGAGGATATGCATGCGCCGCCGCGGCGTGAGCGACACGCCGGCGCCGTTCCCGGTCGGTGCCGGAAACAGTTCCGGCATGCTGGCGGGCGGCGAATGCGATTGTGCGGAGTTCGATTGCGACCCCGGTTCATGCTTCGGCGCCGGCTTGTCGACCGTTGGCTGCGAAGAACAATCGGGTGAAAAAAAATCGAGCTGCAGTGCGAGCTGCTGTGGATCAGGCGGAGTCTGGCGAAGCAGCTTCAAGGGTATGGGTAACTTTATCGTTGGAGTAGATGCCGGGCGAGGAAATCACCCGCATTTCGGATTCTATCCAATTTTCAACTTGTTGCATGAGCTCTGTTGCAGACCGTCCCTGCGGCGAGATCGGCTTGCCGATCGATACGGTGATCACGCCGGGTTTCTTGATGAAGGAATTCTTCGGCCAGCATTCGCCGGAGTTCACCGCGATCGGCACCGCCAGCGTATTGGTCTCGATGGCGAGTCGCGCGCCGCCGCTCTTGTACCTGCCGCGCTGGCCGACAGGTATGCGCGTCCCTTCCGGGAAGATGATGATCCACTGGCCGTCGGCCAGGCGCTTCTTGCCCTGCTCGACCACTTGGGCAAACGCATCCTTGGCCTTGCTGCGATCGATCGGGATCATGCGCATCAGGGCGATGCCCCAGCCGAAAAAGGGAATGTAGGTGAGTTCCTTCTTGAACACGAATACCGGCGGGCGCGGCATCGTGAAGCAGTAGAAAATCGTTTCCCAGGCCGACTGATGCTTGGACAGCAACACCACCGGGGCATCAGGCAGGTTTTCCATGCCTTTCACCTGGTAGCGGATGCCGCAGATGGTTTTCGCGGCCCAGATGATGAACACATTCCAGCGGACCGTCATGTAATAGCGCCGGTTGTAGGACAAGGGCGCAAACAGGAAGCACAGCGGCGCCCAGATGACGGTGGCCACGATCATCAGGAGCGAGAACAGCAGCGAGCGAATGAACAGGGTGATGGTTGACATCGAAACTCCGGAATGAATGGCAGCGCTCAGCGCGCGGAACCGCTGGTGGTTTTCAGCAAATGGTCGACGACCGCTGCCAGATCGGCATGCACCGTGGTGCCGGGCGGCAGTCCTCCCTTGGCACGCGTCTTTTCGCCCTTGCCGGTCAGCACCAGGTAGGGGATGCAACCGGCGACGAAGCCGGCCTGCAGGTCGCGCAGGGAATCGCCGACGTTCGGCACGCCCTTGAGGTTAACGTCGAAGCGGTGCGCGATTTCATGCAGCATGCCCGGTTTCGGCTTGCGACAATCGCAATTGTCGTCGGCCGCATGCGGGCAGAAAAAAACGGCGTCGATGTCGGCGCCGGCCATGTGTGCCGCGGCATGCATCTTCTGGTGGATGGCGTTCAGCGTCACGATATCGAAAAAGCCGCGGGCAATGCCCGACTGGTTGGTCGCCACCACCACCCGGTAGCCGGCCTGGTTCAGCCGCGCGATCGCTTCCATCGATCCCGGTATCGGAATCCACTCGCTCGGCGACTTGATGAATTCATCGGAGTCGTGGTTGATCACGCCGTCCCGGTCGAGGATGATCAGCTTCGTCGGCGCGACTGGTGTCATGCCGCCAGCTTGGAGATGTCGGCTACCCGGTTCATCATGCCGTGCAGGTTGGATAACAACGCGATGCGGTTATTGCGCAACTGCTCGTCGTCCGCCATCACCATCACGTCATTGAAGAAGGCATCGACGTTGTCCCGCAAATGCGCGAGCGACTTCAGCGTGCCGGTGAAGTCTCCGCCGGCGAATGCGGCATCGACCTGCGGCTTCAGTTTCGCGATGGCGCTGTACAAGCCTTGTTCCGCCTGTTCCTGCAGCAGGTTCTGCTGCACATCGCCGGTTGCGCCCTCGGCCTTTTTCAGGATGTTGGTGATGCGCTTGTTGGCGGCGGCGAGCGATTCGGCTTCCGGCAATGCGGCGAAGGCCTTGACCGCATCGAGACGCTCGACGATGTTGTCGAGGCGGTCCGGATTCTGGGCGACGACTGCTTCGATTTCATTCTGCGCAAAACCGCGTTCGCGCAGCAGGCCGCGCAGGCGGTCGAACAGGAAGGTGGTGATGTCCGCTTTCTGGTTCTTGAAATTCGCATTGCCGTCGAACAGGCTTGCGGTCCCGGACAGCAGGCTGTCGATCGACAGCGGCAGGCGTTTCTCCACCAGCATGCGCAGGATGCCGAGCGCATGGCGACGCAGCGCGAACGGGTCCTTGTCGCCGGTCGGTTGCAGGCCGATGCCCCAGATGCCGACCAGGGTTTCGAGCTTGTCGGCCAGGGCGACGGCGGTGCCGGTCGCCGTCGCCGGCAATGCGTCGCCTGCGAAGCGCGGCTGGTAATGCTCGGAGATCGCCTGCGCCACTTCCTCATGTTCGCCGTCATGGCGCGCATAGTAGGTGCCCATGATGCCCTGCAGTTCGGGGAATTCGCCGACCATGTCGGTCAGCAGGTCGGCTTTCGCCAGCAGCGCACCGCGCTCCGCGAGCGCGGTGTCGTTGCCCAGCAGCTGAGCGATCCTGCTTGCAAGAGTCTTGACGCGCTCTGTGCGCTGACCTTGCGTGCCGAGCTTGTTGTGATACACGACGCTGGCCAGGCCGGGCACCCGCTCGGCGAGCTTTTTCTTCTTGTCCTGCTCGAAGAAGAACTTCGCATCCGACAGGCGCGGACGCACCACGCGCTCGTTGCCGCCGATGATGTGTTCCGGATTGGTCGTGTCGAGATTCGATACGATCAGGAAGCGGGAACGCAGGCGGCCGCCGGCATCGGTCAGCGCAAAGTATTTCTGGTTGGTCTGCATCGTCAGGATCAGGCATTCCTGCGGTACCGAGAGAAACGTCTCTTCAAAGTTGCAGGCATACACCACCGGCCACTCCACCAGCGCGGTCACTTCATCGAGCAGCGCTTCCGGCATCAGCACCGCGTCGCCGCCTGCCTTTTCGAGCAGCGCCGCACGAATTTTTTCCTTGCGGGAGACGACGCCCGGAATGATCTTGCCCTGCGACTGCAGCACATCCGCATACGCGTCCGCGTTCGCGATCTGCAGTTCGCCGGCCGCAAGGAAACGATGACCGAGCGTGGCGCGTCCGGCCTGCAGGCCGAGCAGCGTGACGGGGATGATATCCGCACCGTGGAGCGCGATCAGCTTGTGCGCGGGACGGACGAACTGTACTGTCGAGCCGTCCGGTCGCTGGTAACTCATCACCTTGGGGATCGGCAGCTTGGCGACCGCATCCTCCAAGGCAGCCTGCAGGCCGCCCTGCAATGCGGAGCCGCGTGCGGTGTAGGTGTAGAAGAAGCTTTCCGCCTTGCCGTCCGGCGCGCTTTCGAGGTCCTGCGGCCGGATCTCGCCGACGCCGGCGGTCTGCGCCAGGGCTGCCAGTTTTTTCAGCAGTGGCGCGGCGGGCTGGCCCTCGGCATTCAATGCGACGGATACCGGCAGCACCTTCTCGCGAATCGATTTATCCGGCGACATCGCGCGCACGCTGGATATCGATACCGCGAGGCGTCGCGGCGTGGCATAGCTTATTGCAACGGAATCGGTATCGAGGAAACCGCGCGACGCCAGTCCGGCGGAGATGCCGGCGGCGAATGCCTCGCCCAGTTTCGCCAGTGCCTTCGGCGGCAGTTCTTCGGTAAGCAGTTCGACTAAGAGTGTTTGATTCATTTTTGTTGTCGCTCCCGCACGGGCGGGATTCAGGTAATGACCATCAACGAGGCGGACTTCAAGGCTTCATTTGTCCATCGGGCGTTCGGTGCAGTAGCGTCATGCCGCCTGCCGCGCATCACCGCACATCGGGAAGCCGAGCTTTTCACGCGATTCGTAGTACGCCTGCGCCACCGCCCGCGACAGATTGCGGATGCGGCCGATGTAGGCGGCGCGTTCGGTCACGGAAATGGCGCCGCGGGCGTCGAGCAGGTTGAAGGTATGCGCGGCTTTCAGGATCATTTCATAGGCCGGCAGCGCGAGCGGCACTTCCAGCAGACGCTTTGCCTCGGACTCGTAATTGCCGAACAGCGAGAACAGGAATTCGGTATTCGAGTGTTCGAAGTTGTAGGTCGATTGCTCGACTTCGTTTTGATGGAAGACGTCGCCGTAGGTCAGGCGCTTGGTGACGCCCTGTTCCTGCCATTCTGTCCAGACGAGGTCATAAACATTCTCGACGCCCTGCAGGTACATCGCCAGCCGTTCGATGCCGTAGGTGATTTCGCCCAGCACCGGTTTGCAGTCAAGGCCGCCGACCTGCTGGAAATAGGTGAACTGCGTGACTTCCATGCCGTTCAGCCACACTTCCCAGCCGAGGCCCCAGGCGCCCAGCGTCGGGTTTTCCCAGTCATCCTCGACGAAGCGCACGTCGTTCTGCTTCAGGTCGAGCCCGAGCGCTTCGAGCGAACCGAGGTACAAATCGAGAATGTTTTCCGGCGCCGGTTTCAGCACCACCTGGTATTGGTAGTAATGCTGCATGCGGTTCGGATTCTCGCCGTAGCGGCCATCCTTCGGCCGGCGCGACGGCTGCACATAGGCCGCGCGCCAGGGCTCTGGCCCGATCGCGCGCAGGAAGGTTGCGGTATGCGAGGTGCCGGCGCCGACTTCCATGTCGTAGGGTTGCAGCAGCGCGCAACCTTGCGCATCCCAATACTCTTGCAGCTTGAGAATGACTTGTTGAAAAGTGAGCATTTTTTGTTCCCAGGGGCGGGGCCGAGGGTTGGTGAAGGGAATGACGAAAACCGACAATTCTAGCGGTTTTTGTCGTTCCCATGCGATTTAGCAGGACGTCGGCGGCTCACAAGATAGCCTGCCGCAAGCATCAGCAGCGCCAATCCGATCGCCGGCTTGTTACCGTACAGGATATATGGCGTGTAACCCTGATACCCCTGCACCTTGGCGCTCAATGCGTCGCGTGTATAAGGCGCAAGCTGTGCCTGCACCCGGCCTTTTGGGTCGATGACGGCGGTGACGCCGGTGTTGGTGGCGCGCAGCATGGGACGCCCGGTTTCGAGCGAGCGCATCTGGGAAATCTGCAGGTGCTGGGGCAGGGCGATCGAATCGCCGAACCAGGCAATGTTGGACAGGTTCAGCAGCATGGTCGCCTGCGGAACGGCCGACCCGGAGGCGCGACTGGCGGCGATCTGCGCCGCGATCTCCTCGCCGAACAAATCCTCATAGCAAATGTTGGGCAGCACCCACTGGTCCTTCACTGCAAACGGCGGCTGGATGGATTTGCCGATCACGAAATTTCCCAGTGGAATTTTCATCATGTCGACGAACCAGCCGAAGCCGGTCGGAACAAACTCGCCGAAGGGTACCAGATGATGCTTGTCGTAACGATATGTCGCCGGCGAGGCCGGGTTGCCTGCGGGCGCGATGCCGATCGCGCTGTTGGCATAGAGAGATGGCCCATCGCTGAGAGGAACGCCGAGCACGAGGTGGCTGCCGGATTGTTGCGAGAATGCCGACAAGCGCGGCAGATAATCCGGCGGCAGCAGGCGCGAGAGCATCGGAATGGCGGTTTCCGGCGTGGCGATCAGGTCGGCCGGCGCCGCGCTGATCATGTCGTGGTACATCGACAGCGTGGCATGAATTCGGTCCGGCGCGAATTTCATTTCCTGCGGCACGTTCCCTTGCAGCAGACGCACCGATATCGGTGCGCCGCTGGCGCGCGTCCATTCGACCGTGCGCAATCCGGTTCCAACCAGAAGGATGATCGCCGCCATGACGGCCGCCGATTTTTTCTGCGGTGCCAGCACCAGCGCCCCGGCGATCAGTGCCGACAGCAGGGCCAGTCCATAGACGCCCATGAGCGGCGCAAATCCGGCCAGCGGTCCGGCACTGTGCGCGTAGCCACCTCCGACCCATGGAAAGCCGGTGAGCACCCAGCCGCGCGCCCATTCGTTGAGCGTCCAGAGCGCCGGCAGCAGCAACAGCAGCGAAACCGTCGGTCCGGCGGACCACCGCTGGCGCAACCAGGCAGCGGCGCCCATCGCGATCGCCGCATACGTGCTCAATGCAACGCCGAGCAGCACCACCGCCAGCGCCGCCATCCAGCCCGGCAGATTGCCATAGTCGTGCATGCTGATGTACAGCCAATGGAAACCCGCGATCAGCCAGCCCGACCCGTAGGCCCAGCCGACCATGGCGCTGCGCCGTACCGACTCCTGCCGCAGTACCAGCGCGAACAGAAACGCCAGCAGCAGGGTTTGCAGCGGCCACAGGCCGAAGGGCGCGAACGCAAACACATTGGCCGCGCCAGCGGCCAGTGCGAGCGGCATTGTGAAGCGAGGGCTGAACGCGAGATGGTTGCGGGAAGTCACGCGGTATGTCCGTGGAATTCAAAATGACGAGGAGAGGGGACGCATCCTGTCGAAGACAGGGATCGGCTGGCGGAGGTCAATCAGCCGTCCCGGCAGTCGCTGGGTGCGCCATGCGCACCGACAGGCCTATGGCGGCAATGGTGCGAGCCGCGCTCACTACTGCGTTTCAGCCGGTGCCGGCGGAATCCTGGTGACCATCAGGAGGTGCACTTGCCGCGCATCGGCGCGCAGTACCTCGAACCGCAAGCCGCCCATCTCGAATACATCGCCCTTGTGGGGCACGCGGCCAAGATGATTGGCGACCAGTCCGCCGATGGTATCGACATCGTCGTTGGGAAAGTCGGTGCCGAATGTCTCGTTGACTTGCTCGATTTCGGTCAGCGCCTTGACCCGCCAGCGCTGGCCGCGGGCGCTATCCTTGATCGAGAGAATATTGTCCTCGGTATCGTCCAGATCGTATTCATCTTCGATGTCGCCGACGATCTGCTCCAGCACGTCCTCGATGGTCAGCAATCCGGCCACCCCGCCGTACTCGTTCACCACGATCGCCATATGGTTGCGGTTGGCGCGGAAATCGCGCAGCAGCACATTCAGGCGCTTGGATTCGGGGATGAAGACCGCCGGGCGCAACATGTCGCGCGGATTGAAGGATTCGTCGGCGTAGTAGCGCAGCAGATCCTTTGCCAGCAGGATGCCGACCACCTTGTCGCGTTCGCCGTCGACCGCCGGAAAGCGCGAGTGGGCAGTCTTCAGCACCAGCGGCATCCATTCGCCGATCGGCTTGTTCAGGTCGATCACATCCATTTGCGCGCGCGGAACCATGATGTCGCGCGCGGACAGGTCGGCGACCTGGAATACGCCTTCGATCATCGACAGGGCGTCGGCATCGATCAGGCTGCGCTCGTGCGCGTCGTGCAAAATCTCGAGCAGCTCGGCGCGGTTTTCAGGTTCAGGGGAGATGAGAGCGGTCAGGCGTTCAAACAGTGACCGTTGCGGTTTGGTGTCAGAGAATTTGGCACCACTAGGGTGATCTTGCATAGGGTGGAAAACCGTCTTTCGACGTAGTTGCTAAGGAATATAGGATACAACAAATGGACCCCGAAACCGGAAAATCAACCGCATTCCTGACCCGGGATCAAGCCTCTGCATACGGGTTGGCATAGCCCAATGTTGCCAATATTTCAATTTCAAGCTGTTCCATCTCGACCGCTTCATCTTCCTGCTCGTGGTCATAACCCTGTGCATGCAGCACGCCGTGCACCACGAGATGTGCAACATGGGTTTCCAGGGGCCGTTTCAGTTCTTCGGCTTCGCGCTGCAGTACATCGGTGCACAGGATGATGTCGGCCTGCGTCACTTCGCTGTCTTCATCCTCAGTGTAGGCAAAGGTCAGCACATTGGTCGCATAATCCTTGCCCCGGTAATCCCGGTTCAGCGTGCGGCCTTCCCCGGCATCGACGAAGCGTATCGTGAATTCCGCCGGGGCAAACAGCGCTGCCTGTGCCCAGCGCCGCAGATGCGTTCTGGAAACAACATCCTTCAGCCGTGGATCAGGATACTGCACCGACAGCGACAGCTTATTTTTTGAGGGCATGTTTGAGCAAAACGCTGCGTGTCTGGGGCGATGCCGCTTCATAGGCATCGACGATCCGCGCCACCATTGGATGCCGTACCACATCGGCGCTGGTGAATTGCGTAAATGCAATGCCGCGGACATTAGCAAGGATCTTGAGCGCATCCACCAGTCCGCTTTTCTGCGTGCGCTGCAGGTCGATCTGGGTCACGTCGCCGGTGACCACCGCCTTGCTGCCGAAGCCGATGCGCGTGAGGAACATCTTCATCTGTTCCGGGGTGGTGTTCTGGGCTTCGTCCAGAATGATGAAGGCATGATTCAGCGTGCGGCCGCGCATATAAGCCAATGGCGCGATCTCGATGGCTTGCTTTTCGAACATTTTCTGCGTGCGGTCGAAACCAAGCAGGTCGTAGAGCGCATCGTACAAGGGCCGCAGGTAAGGGTCGACCTTTTGCGCCAGGTCGCCGGGCAGGAAGCCGAGGCGCTCGCCGGCTTCGACCGCCGGACGAGTCAGCACGATGCGCTTGACCGCGTCGCGCTCCAGCGCATCGACCGCGCAGGCAACCGCCAGATAGGTTTTACCCGTGCCGGCCGGGCCGACGCCGAAGGTCACATCGTGTTCGAGGATTGCCTTCAGGTATTGGCTCTGGTGCGGCGTGCGACCGCGCAGGTCGCTGCGCCGTGTTTTGAGGACCGGGTCCGCCGCGACAGGTTCATCGTCGCCGCCGGATTGGTCGTCGGCCTTGCTGGCCTGCTCGGCCTTGCGGCTGCCACCGGCGCGTTGTTCGACCAGCGCAAGCTGGATGTCTTCAACGGAGATGACCTTGTCGGCGATCGCATAAAATTGTTCGAGCAGTTCCACGGCCTGGGGCGCGTTGGCGCCGCCGACGACGAATTTTTCACCGCGGCGGAAGATGGTGACATCGAGCGCCGCGGAAATTTGCCGGAGATTTTCATCCATCGGGCCGCACAGATGGGCGAGACGGGTGTTGTCAACCGGTTGCGGAATGAATTGTTGTGGCTCGGAAGGAGTTTTTGTTTTCAAAATGGTGTGAACAGAAGTCGTTGTCTGGTGAGATTCACTGTTTGATAACAAGTTCGCCGCGCAGCGAATACGGGAACGCTTGCATGATATTGACGTCGACCATCTGGCCGATCAGTCGCGCTCCGTTCGGTCCGGCAGCGAAATTGACAACGCGGTTATTCTCGGTCCGGCCTTGCAGGTCGTCCCCGCCCTTTTTCGCCGGACCTTCGACCAGGATGCGTTGCACCGATCCCACCATGCTCTGGCTGATGCCACGCGCATTTGCCTCGACCGTTGCCTGCAGATGCTGCAGGCGCTTGAGCTTCACTTCGTACGGCGTATCGTCCGGCAGATTGGCGGCCGGTGTACCGGGGCGGGGGCTGAAGACGAAGCTGAAACTGGTGTCGTAACCGATGTCGTTGATCAGCTTCATCAAGGCATCGAAGTCCGCCTCGGTTTCCCCCGGGAATCCCACGATGAAGTCGCTGGATACCGCAATGTTCGGCCGCACTTCACGAAGGCGCCGGATCACCGACTTGTATTCCAGCACCGTGTAGCCGCGCTTCATTGCCATCAGGATACGATCGGAGCCATGCTGGGCCGGCAGATAGAGGTGATCGACCAGCTTCGGCACTTTCGCATAGGTATCGATCAGACGCTGCGTGAATTCCTTCGGATGGCTGGTGACGAAACGGATGCGTTCAATGCCGGGTATTTCAGCGACGTATTCGATCAGCAATGCAAAATCGGCAATCTCGCCGTCCTCCATCGCGCCGCGATAGGCATTGACGTTCTGGCCCAGCAGGGTGATTTCCTTCACGCCCTGGTCGGCCAGGCCGGCCACTTCGGCCAGCACATCCTCGAAGCGGCGCGACACTTCCTCGCCGCGGGTATAGGGCACGACACAGTAGCTGCAGTATTTGCTGCAGCCTTCCATGATCGACACGTATGCACTCGCGCCCTCGACCCTGGCTGGCGGCAGATGATCGAACTTCTCGATTTCCGGAAAGCTGATATCGACCTGGGAGCGGCCGGTCGAACGCCGCTGCTGAATCAATTCCGGCAGTCGGTGCAGGGTTTGCGGCCCGAACACCACATCCACATAGGGCGCACGTTTGACGATTGCCGCGCCTTCCTGCGACGCGACGCAGCCGCCGACGCCGATCACCAGGTCGGGGTTGGTGCGTTTCAGTTCGCGCAGGCGGCCGAGGTCGGAGAACACCTTTTCCTGCGCTTTTTCGCGCACCGAACAGGTGTTGAGCAGGATGACGTCGGCGTCTTCCGGCCGCTCCGTCTTGATCAGGCCATCGGAGGCGTTGAGTACGTCTGCCATCTTGTCCGAGTCGTACTCGTTCATCTGGCAGCCGAAGGTCTTGATGAATACTTTTTTCGGCATGGTGTCCAGCAGGGTAAATCGCTATTTCGGGTTGGGCCGGCTTTGTTCTTCCCGCGTCAGGATCCAGACCCGGTCAATGTCGCCTTCCAGGTTCTCGGTGTAATACACGGGCAGCAAACTGCCGCGCAGCGAGGCCGGCATTTCGATCATGTTGTCCTGGTTCCAGATGCGGGCGCCGGCCGACAGGGTGCGGCTCTTGCCGTCGATCACAATTTCGGGATAGGGTGCCGGCGTCATGCTGCCGCGCTTGATATTGGGTGGAAAAGGCCGCTCCAGCGCCGAAGCCGCCACCGAGATGACGGCCGACAGAAGGAAAATGAAAAAATGTCGACCCCGCATAGTCACCTCGATCATCGCAAAAATCGTTGCCGCGTCGCAGAAACGGTTCCCGGCCATATGCCGAAACGCGCTTTGGAAGGCATGTTTCGATGCCGGTCTCCGGCGTGCGGTGGGATCGGATTATACCATCGGGGGTATGCGCGCCGTCGTCACACTGTATCAAACCGTCCTGCACCGGACATGGGACGAAGCCGGGGTGGATAACTGGGTAGGTGCGTTGGAGGACTCAAAGGTGCCGCTTACCCGTACGCAAGTGTTGATCGGTTTTCTTTCAGCGACGAACACATCGCTCAACGTGCTGCCGATAATGGCCTCTTCCTGGCAACTAGCACTCTGGCGCAGGAACAGGGCAGGATTGCCGGAAGTGGCAACGATCGCCTAGATGGCGGCACCGGCAACAATTGGATCGTGGGAGGCGATGGCATCGAAACGGTGGTGTACGGCAGGGATGTATCCAACTACAAAGTCATGTTGGGCGCCGACGGCCGTGTACGGATTGCCGACATGTCGGGTGCCGGCAAGCTTAAAGCACTCAGCTTATTATGTTGTCTTCGCTGATCCGGGAAAGACGATTGCAGCAAATTCAACGAAGTCGGGCGCCTGGCTCTTCGCTGGATATGGCAGGCGGATAAAGCCAGCTGAACGTCATGGTGGCCGCGGCAGCACCAAGCAATTGCGCAATGATGAAACCGGGGACATCGAACGGGCGAACGCCAGCAAAGGTGTTGCTGGCTGCACGCGCAAGCGTTACGGCAGGATTTGCAAATGAGGTTGATGAGGTGAACCAGTAGGCCGCCGTTATATAGAGGGCAACAGCAAACGGTGTGACAGTCGGACGGCTACGGGAACAGCTGATGATGACTGCCACAAGTCCGAACGTTGCCACGAATTCGCTCCACCATTGCGCCAAGCCGTTACGCACATGTGCTGACGCAGAAAAAATTGGTTCGCCAAACATGAGATGTGCTGCCGCGACGCCGGCAAACGCACCAGCAATCTGGATGATGATATAAGGAAGCACCTGGCGGGCGGGTAGATTGCCCTGCCACGCTTCCGACAAGGTCACCACCGGATTAAAGTGCGCGCCTGACACTGCGCCGAACATCAAAATGATGGCGGCAAGTCCAGCGCCAGTTGCCACAGCATTTGCCAGCAGGGCTATCGCTATGTTGCCCGCCGCCAGATGCTCGCCCATGATGCCTGAACCGACCACGATGGCAAGCAGGAAGGCGGTACCCAAACCTTCCGCCACCAGCCTTCGTCCCAACGTCATACCGGCGTTTCCCCGATCTTCCGCATTGCCTGCACTATGGCTTGATGCTCCATCTGATGCAGTGGCAGATCTGTGAAGAGGGCGATTCTTGATTTAATCTGTCGAAAGATGCGGTCAAACTCGGCGCGCTTGTGATCGTCCGATCCTTCGGCAGCAGCAGGATCTTCAAATCCCCAGTGCGCCGTCGCAGGATGCCCCGGCCAGAATGGACATGCTTCACCAGCGGCGTTGTCACAGACCGTGATGATGAAATCCATCCGCGGCGCAGCGGGTGCCGCAAACTCGTCCCAGCTTTTGCTGCGCAAAATATCTACCGGGTATCCAATTGTTTTTACCAGTTCGATGGCGAATGGATTGACGGTCCCGCCCGGCTTGCTTCCGGCACTGAATCCCTTGAAGCGTCCGTCGCCCATCACCGTTACCAAGGCTTCCGCCATAATGCTGCGTGCCGAATTCCCGGTGCAAAGAAACAGCACGTTGTATGCTCGTTTTGTCATGTTGTAGTGCAATTCATTAAGTCAGTGCCTTGTACAAGCAGATTGCTTGCGCAGGACACAGACTGGAAAATTCCGAGGTGGATTGCAGTGCTGCCGGTGCGTCGGAGCGTTGGATGACGCGATAACCCCTGCGCACAAAGAAATCAGCCGCCGTCGTTGTCAGAAGGTACAACGCCGCAACACCGGCCTTGCCAGCCCGTTCCTCCATCGCTGCAGCCAATTGCATGCCCAAGCCCGTCCGGCGGCTTTCTGGGCGCACAACGAGTGACCGCAGCAGGCCGGCATCGTCGTACTGTTCCAATCCGACCGCGCCAAGGATCGACTGTCCCGGCGCGGCAACAAGGAAATCGATTGAAGGCAGGGTATTGATGTCCTGACAGGGCAGGCCGCTGTCCTTCAATAACGCAAGGACAGCTGGCATGTCGCCAGGTGTGGCTCGACGAATCGGTGCCATGGCGTTAGCAGCAGGCTCCTGTTGTCGCTTTCTGCTTATTCGACACACAGCAGGCTGATGCTGTAGTCGTTTTTGCCAAAGGGATGCAGCAAGCATCGCTTTCCGCTGGCTTGTCGCCTTCGATCGCCGCTTTGCCCGGTTCGCCAAAGACAGGGATGGTGTCGAGCGTGTGGAAGGTTTCCCACGCAATGCCGGACGGATCATTGACCCAATATTTGTCGGATTTCGCGTAGCAGCATGTCGCTGCTTCTTCCGTTTCGACGTCAGCCTGCAAGGCGCCAAGGCGGCACTGCATTCCCTTCAGCTCACCGGCGGATTCAACCTGTATTCCCAGGTGATTCACTCCGATCTTTCCGCCGCGATTGGAGATGGCGAAGTTCATCCGGGGGTCTTCGAGCATCCATTTTGCATAGTCCGATTTCACGACAGTCGGTTCGCTGGCGAACATGCCGGAATAAAACTTGATGCTGTCGTTGAGATTATCGACAGACACGTGTATGTGCAGACGTTTCATGAACAAGCTCCTTCGTCAGAACAGTGGGTATCGCGGACAGGGCTACATACATTCCCGCCGCAGCAGTTTTCAGTCAGAAAGCTGATCAGGCTATTCATTGTGAAAAAATTGGCCGAATAGATCAGAGATCGTCCCGCCTTCATCTGATCCACCAGGCCAGCGTGGGTCAGTTCCTTCAAATGGAAGGAAAGCGAGGAAGGCGGGATTTCCAGCTGATCTGCAATTTTCGTTGCAGGTAAACCTTCCGGTCCGGCTTGAACCAGAAGGCGAAACACGGCAAGCCTTGATTCATGCGCCAAGGCCGTAAGTGCACTGATAACTTGTTTGTTTTCCATCATTCGACTCTTCAAGAATCATCGTTAATTCGATAATAGTAGAATAATCGAATAGTTGCAAATTATTTTTAATGATTCGTTATGTTCATAGTGATCTTTTAAGGCTATTTCAGCGCACTAATGTTTAAAAAGAGGGAGCTCAACTACCTGCCTGCTTTCATGAGCGCAGTTGCGGGAGTGTTTCATTAATCCAAACTGCCGATTCTCTTCGTGGGTTATCTGTACTGTAGTGCCCGGCACCGGCGTCCAGAGGGTGTTGCGGATTCAAAAGTCCTCTACCAAGGCATGGGTGCAATTGCTGGTGCTTCAGGGCCATGTTGACGATGTAATTGGAACTTCAAGGAAGAAGAATGTGGCTCAAAGGATTAAGTTTTCCCTTTGCTTGACAATGTCGCCAACGTTGTACAACTTAAATAAAGCAATGGATGGTAAAACAAAAAGCCCGCGTCCTCACATGGGAGAAAGCGGGCTTGCGTGCATCCTTGAGCAATCAAGGACACTAGATTGGTGGTGATAGGTGGACTTGAACCACCGACCCCAGCATTATGAGTGCTGTGCTCTAACCAACTGAGCTATATCACCAAAACAGCCGCACATTATCCTGTGTGCAGTGCGTGCTGTCAAGATCGTGCCGGAATATCCCTTGCTTTTACGACTGTTTCCAGTACCTCGAATGCGGCATCCGTCCGTAGACAATCGATCACGATACGTTCCGGCATCGAACGCAGCCATGTGAGTTGGCGTTTCGCCAACTGTCTTGTGGCGGCGATGCCTTTTTCGCGTAATTCCGCCCGGCTACAGGCGCCATCCAGATACTCCCACGCCTGCCGATAACCGACGCAACGCATCGAAGGCAGGCCGAGGTGCAGGTCACCACGTGCGCGCAATTTCTCCACTTCCGTCAGCAAGCCGCCGTCCTTCGCATCCAGCATGGCGTCAAAGCGGCTGGCGATGCGTGCATGCAGCACGGCGCGGTCGGATGGCTCCAGCGAAATCGGCAGTATGTCGAACGGCAATTCGGTTTTCGGCGTGCGGGCCAATAACGCCGACATCGGCTGACCGGTCAATTCGATGATTTCCAGTGCGCGCTGTATCCGTTGTGCGTCGTTGGGCTTCAGGCGTGCGGCGGTGTCCGGATCGAGTGCGGCGAGCCGGGCGTGCATCGCCGGGATGCCGGTCTCGGCTGCTTCCTGATCCAGTCTTGCACGGAGCGCCGGGTCGGCTTGCGGCAAGTCGTCGAGGCCGTCGCGCAACGCCTTGAAATAAAGCATGGTGCCGCCAACCAATAATGGCAGGCGGCCGCGCACGGCGATTTCACCGGCAAGACGCACCGCATCCTGGCGGAATTGCATGACCGAGTAGGCGTCGGCGGGGTCGAGAATGTCGATTAAGTGGTGCGGGACGGCGGCACGTTCTTCGAGCGACGGTTTGGCGGTGCCGATGTCCATGCCGCGATAGACGAGGGCGGAGTCGACGGAGATGATCTCGGACGGAATATACCGGGCGATTTCCAATGCGGCCGCTGTTTTTCCGGACGCGGTGGGGCCCATCAGGCCGACGACCAGGGGCTTTCGCATCAGACGGCCTTCGTCGCCGCACCGCGCGGAATGCGTGCTGCCGCAAATATCAGCACGCCTAGCGCACAGGAAATGAACGCCAGCGGATAGAGCGTGCCGTTATGGGTTGCCCCGACCACGCTGCCGACGATGAACGCGACGGTCATGTAGAGCGCACCCATGAGGCCGGCGGCGGTGCCCGCCTGCTGCGCGAACGGTGATACGGCGCCCGACTGGGCGATCGGGAAGTTGATGCCGTGGGCGCCCATGGTCAGGAACATCGCCGCGAGCATCAAGGACCAGTGCGCCACGCCTGCAGCGACAGCACCAAGGAATAATACGCCGGATGCCAGCGACACCATGCTGCCGATACGCAGCGCGCCGTCGCTGCCTGCCTTCGGCAGAAGGCGTCGGCAAACCAGCGTCCCTGCCATATAGCCGGAGACGCCGAAGGCGAAGCAGTAGCCGAACCAGGCGGTCGGAACGTCCAGCACGCGGATCAGCACGAATGAGGAACCGGAAATGAAGGCGAAGATGGCGCCGTAGGAAAGCGCGCCCGGCAATGCATGCACCCAAAATTCACGCGCGCCAAGCACGATGCGGTAATTCACCAGCAAGCCCGACAGGCGGGTCGCGTGAGGGTCCTTGTGCATATTGGTTTCAGGCAGTCGAAGAAACGTCGCGGCCATCACCGCCGCCGACAGCAAACCGAGCGCGGCGAAGGCGGCGCGCCAGCCGAATGCCACCTGCAGGTAGGAGCCGAGGATCGGCCCCAGCAGCGGCGCGAGCGATAGCCAGGTACTGACCTTGGCCATGACCCGCATGCTGTCCTCCCGGGCATACGCATCGCGAACGATCGCACGGGCGATGACGACCGCCGAACAGCAGCCCAGCGCCTGAAGGAATCGTGCAGCGATCAATAACTCGATGGATCGTGCGAGTCCACACAGGACGCTGGCCGCAACATATAACGTTAATCCCCAAAGCAGCACCGGCCGCCGGCCATACCGGTCGGAGAGCGGGCCGATGACGAGCTGTGCGCTGCCGAAGCCGATGACGAACAGCGACAAGGTGAGTTGCACCGTGGCGGCTGGAACGGCGAACCCGGTTGCCAGGCTGGGCAGCGAAGCTAGATAGAGATCGGTCGACAGCGGCTGCAGCATCAGGAAGGCGACGATGAGCAGCATGATGGGCGCCCCTGCGAAAGGCGCAAGCGGGCGCGGGCCGGTGCTCATTGGCCCCGCAGGAATAATTTGTCGAGATCCGACAGCGCCAGCTGCACCCAGGTCGGGCGGCCATGGTTGCATTGGTCGGCGCGTTCCGTGGCTTCCATCTGGCGCAGCAGCGCATTCATTTCCGGGATGGTCAGCGTGCGGTTGGCGCGTACCGCGGTGTGACAGGCCAGCGTGCCAAGCATTTCGTTCCGCCGTTCGACCAGCACCCGCGAGCCGCCGAATTCACGCACGTCGCGCACCACATCGCGTGCCAGGGTCTGTGCGTCGGCATTCTTGAGCAGGGCGGGAATCGCGCGCACTGCGAGCGTGGTGGGCGACAGCGCGCTGATGTCGAAACCGAGCGCCTGCAACGCCTCCATGTTTTCTTCCACCGTGCCTACTTCCACCGGATCGGCATGGAAAGTCACCGGGATCAGGAGCGGTTGCACCTGCATCGCATCGGCATCGAGCGCGTTCTTCAATTGTTCATACAGAATGCGTTCGTGCGCAGCATGCATGTCGACGAGAACCAGCCCGTTGGCATTTTGCGCAAGGATATAGATGCCATGCAATTGGGCGAGAGCGAAGCCCATCGGAAACTCTTCCGGCGGCGAGTCATATGATTCACGTATGACGGCTGCGGCAGGCGCTGTCACTTCCGGCGTCTGTCGCGGCGTCGCATCACCTGAAAACAGCGCACCGTAATCCGTCATGGTTTGCGCCACGCCAAGCGCAGGTGAGAACTGCGCGCCGAAGCTGCTTTGCCGCTGCTCACGCAGCCACGGCAGTGTGCCGGTGCTCGCCGGTTGCGGCGCGGGCGCGCTGCCCGACGTCTGGGCCAGCGTCCGGCTGACCGCATGGAATACGAACTGGTGCACCGCGCGGCTGTCGCGGAAGCGCACCTCGACCTTCGACGGGTGCACGTTCACATCCACCAGCGCCGGATCGAGTTCGAGTCCGAGCACATAGGATGGATAGCGGTCCCCGTGCAGAACATCCTGATACGCAGCACGCACCGCATGGGTGAGCAGCTTGTCGCGAACGAAGCGGCCGTTGACATAAAAATATTGCGCATCCGCACGCGCCTTCGATGCGGTCGGCAGGCCGATGAAGCCATGCAAGCGCAACGGTCCGGCGCTTTCGTCGAGCGGCAGACGCGCATTGGCAAATTCGTTGCCGAGAATATAAGCGCTGCGCTTGTCGATTTCACTGGTGTTCCAGTGATCGACCGTCTTGCCGTTGTGCGTCAGCGAGAACGATACATCGGGCCGCGACAGCGCGATACGGCGGACGACTTCAGCGCAATGGCCGAACTCGGTTTGCTCGGATTTCAGGAATTTGCGCCGCGCCGGCGTGTTGAAATACAGGTCGCGCACGTCGACCGTCGTGCCGAGCGTGCCTGACGACGGCGTCACCTTGCCGTCATGCGAACCGAAGATTTCCGATGCATGCGGCGCATCGGCGGTACGCGACGTGATCGTGACTTGCGCCACGGAGGCGATGGATGCCAGCGCCTCGCCGCGAAAGCCGAGCGTGCCGACGTTTTCCAGGTCGGATAAGGATGCGATCTTGGACGTCGCATGCCGGGCGAGGGCAAGCGGGAGTTGTTCGGGCGGGATGCCGCGGCCATTGTCGGTGATGGCGATGCGCTTGACGCCGCCTTCCTCCAGCCGCACGGTAATCGCCGTCGCGCCGGCATCCAGTGCGTTTTCAAGCAATTCCTTCACTACCGCGCAAGGGCGGTCCACCACTTCGCCTGCGGCGATCTGGGAAATAAGCTGGTCGGGAAGAGCCTGAATCGGGCGGATGGGCGTGTGCGGGGCATTCATCCGGTGATTATACCGCCGGCAAAAATCGGACTTCAGGTGCCGTTCATCGATTTCAGCTCATTGATCACTGGTTTTCCCAGGATCAATAAATAGATTGCTTGTTATTAATGGTTGCAGGTGTCTAAGGCGGCATTGCATGAGTTTACGGCGACTCAAAAGCGCAGAAAATGCGCACCCACCCTTTAATGCAGGAGGAGAAAGGATCTTCAGGAGCTTTTGATTAAGTGAAACGGAATAAATAATTAAAACTCTTCCCAATCCGCATTATCCGTCGGCGTCTTGATTGCTGGCGGCAAGGCAGGTTTGTTTCCGGATTTCCAGGTTGCGGCAGATGCCGGGACAGGCACTTTCGTTCGCAACGGCTTCGGTGCCGGAGTGGCAGTTTCCGGTGTGCGCGCTGCACTTGCAGCGCGAGAACCATTTATTTTGAAAACACTGACGACCTGCGACAGATTGCCTGCCTGTTCCTGCATCGAGCCCGCAGCGGCGGCGGCTTGTTCCACCAACGCCGCATTTTGCTGGGTCACGTTATCCATCTGACTGATGGCCTGATTGATCTGCTCGATGCCGCTGGTCTGCTCATGGCTGGCGGCGGCGATCTCGCTGATGATGTCGGTGACGCGCCGCACGCTGGCGACCACCTCATCCATCGTCGCACCGGCCTGGTCGACGAGTTTCGTACCAACCTCGACCTTCTCCACCGAATCGCCGATCAGTGCCTTGATCTCCTTGGCGGCTGCCGCGGACCGTTGCGCCAGGTTACGCACTTCCGTCGCCACCACCGCGAAGCCGCGACCCTGTTCGCCGGCCCGTGCCGCTTCGACAGCGGCGTTCAGTGCCAGGATATTGGTCTGGAAAGCGATGCCGTCGATGACGCCGATGATGTCGACGATCTTCTTTGCCGACTCGTTGATCGAGCCCATCGTATCGACCACCTGCGACACCACCGCGCCGCCCTTGACCGCCACTTCCGATGCAGTGGCCGCCAGCTTGTTGGCCTGGCTGGCGTTTTCCGCATTGTGCTTGACGGTCGATGTCAGTTCTTCCATGGATGAGGCCGTCGTTTGCAGGGAGCTTGCCTGTTCCTCGGTGCGGACCGACAGGTTCATATTACCGGCCGCAATTTCACCGGAGGCCTGGGTAATGGTGTCGGTGCCGTTGCGCACCTCGCCCACGATCCGCACCAGGCTCTCATTCATGTCCTTCAGTGCCTGCATGAGCTGGCCGGTCTCATCCGTCGATTGCACGTCGACCCGCGTCGTCAGGTCGCCGTCCGCCACGCGTCGTGCAACGCCGACCGCGCTGCGTAGCGGGCTGGTGATGCTGCGCGTGACGAAGAAGGCGACCAATACGCCCACGAGCAGGGCGGCACCGGCCAGCGCGAGCGTCAGTAAAAGGGCATTCGCGTAGGCGTTATCCGCGTCGGCCGATGTCTGTTGTGCCAGGGCCTCCTGCTTCTTGACAGTTTCTTCCATCGCTTCGAGCCACATCCGCTGTGTCGGCACGACGTTGGCAAGCAGAACCGGAATGACGTCACCCTGCTTGAGCGCCAGTGTCACCGCCTTGTCGATCCATGGCTTGGCCTCGGCCTGGCCTGCGTCGATCTTGTCGAGCAGGCTGTTCTGGTCCTCGCTCTTCATCAGCGCACGAAGCGCCTGCATACTTTGCACATACTCCGCATTCGCCGCTTCCATGAGCCTCACTTCGGTCTTGATCTCATCCTCCTGGGTCATGACGGAGATGTTGCGCACCACCACGCCGACCGTCATCACGGCATGACGCATGTCGTTCAACTCTTTGATGATGACGTTGTTCTCGTTGATGACCTTGTCCAGGCTGCCGTGAATATTGGCCATGCGCGACAGGCTGGCCAGCGCCAGCACCATCATCAGCAGTAATACAAGTCCGAAGCCCAGGCCCAGCCGGGTGCCGATGTGAAGGTTGCGAAGTCTCATGGTTCTCCTCTATGGCGTCCGGCAAGCTGACGCAGGGGGCGGGACCTATTGCCCCGCAATTGCGGGCAGTTACCTGGACGCCTTGCTTGGTTTTTTTAGTTGGGTTGGCGCGCTTCGTGATACGTCCTGCACGGGACCGCGGATCAGTGTGCGGTCAGTTGGTCGATGAGGCCGATGTCCGCGCCGGACATCAGCTTGTCGATATCGATGAGGATCAGCATGCGTTCGCCGATGGTGCCGATGCCGATCAGGTGCCCGCTTTCGAAGGCGCCGCCGAGGTCGGGCGCCGGTTTCACCTGATCGGGTTTGAGCATGGTGACATCGGACACGCTGTCCACCACCATGCCTACCACGCGGGCTCCCACGTTCAGGATGATCACCACGGTGAAATGGTCATAGGTCGGCTTGCCGAGATTGAACCTGACGCGCATGTCGATGATCGGCACGATCACGCCGCGCAGATTGATAACGCCTTTCATGAAGGCCGGCGCGTTGGCGATGTGCGTCACCGCGTCGTAGCCACGCAATTCCTGCACCTTGAGGATGTCGATGCCGTACTCCTCCTTGCCGAGGGTGAAGGAGAGGAACTCGCGTATGCCGCTATCCTGCGGGCCATTGTGTTCAGATACAGGGGCAATGCCGGTGCTTGTTTGCAGCATGTTGTTTCTCCCTGAAAGAAGACGTCGTATCAATCCATGGTTGAACGATCGTGTCGGCTATCCGATGCCGGCGGCCGGCGGATTCGACCCACACTCTTAAGCCGCCTGTGACTCAGCCTCTATCGAAAGCCGGCAGGTTCCATCGCGGAAAGTGCCGATGGCGGAAAGCATGGAGCGATTACCGACTGTCGATATATATTTAACGGCAGCCGGCTTGCGCACTGAAGCGCTCGAAGAAGAAAAAAGAAAAAATATTGTGTCGATTAAAACATTGATCAGTCTGCAGGCAAAGCATCAAACCTGCTTGCAAATTTGCCATCGCGAACCGATTTCCGGCGGGCGACGCCCGCCATATCGTCATGCACCCGCGCCACTTTGCCCGAATGCCCGAACTGAAATAGATCGCCGCGTTATCAGACAGGCGTTACATCATCCGGTTTTTTGCCAGCGGCGGATTCTTGGCAAAATACTTCCGGATGCCGGTCAGCACCGCGTCCGCCATCTTGTCCTGGTAGGCATCGTCGGTGAGCTTGGCTTCTTCCTCGGGATTGGAAATGAACGCAGTTTCAATAAGGATGCTGGGGATGTCCGGTGCCTTCAGGACGGCAAAGCCGGCCTGTTCGACGGCCGCCTTATGCAACCGGTTGATGCCGCCGATTTCCGCCAGCACCGCTTTGCCCAGCTTCAGGCTGTCGTTGATCTGGGCGGTGGTTGACAGGTCCAGCAGAACGCTGGCGAGCAGCTTGTCCTGCCCCTTGAGGTTGACGCCGCCGATGAGGTCGGCCGAGTTTTCCTTGCGGGCCAGCCAGCGGGCGGCGGTGGAGCTGGCGCCTTTTTCCGACAGCACGAATACCGACGAACCGCGGGCGGTAGTCTCTATCCAGGCATCGGCATGAATCGACACGAACAGGTCGGCCTGCACTTTTCGTGCCTTGCTGACGCGAACATGAAGCGGCACAAAGTAATCGCCGTCGCGCGTGAGCATGACGCGCATGTTCGGCTGCTGCTCGATCTTGGCTTTCAGACGTTTTGCAATTGCCAATACGACATCTTTTTCCCGGCTGCCGCCGCGGCCTATCGCGCCGGGATCTTCGCCGCCATGCCCCGGATCAAGGGCAATCGTGATCATGCGGGTCAATTGGGCCGGTTTGTCTTCACCGGCTCCGGGGCGCGGGGGCGCGACCTCCGGCCTGGTTTCGGCGACCGGGGGCGCCTCCGGCGTATCGGCCGGCTTTTCCTTCGACCATTCGCCTTTCATGATCAGGGCGGCGATCGGGTCGGGCGGATTGACCGGATACAGATCGAAAATCAGCCGGTGCTTGTATTCGCCGATCGGCGCCAGGGTGAAGACTTGCGGATTGATTTCCTCCTTCAGGTCGAATACCAGCCGCACCACGCCGGGGCGGTTCTGGCCCACCCGCACCTGGCGGATATATGGATCGTTCGGCTGGATCTTCGCGACCAGCTCCTTCAGCGTGGCGTTGAGTTCGAGGCCTTCGATGTCGACCACCAGCCGCTCCGGATTCTTGACGATGAAGTGGCTGGTCTTGAGGTTGGTATCGTTTTCCAGTGTGACGCGGGTGTAATCGTCGGCCGGCCAGACGCGAACCGCCATGATCTGCGCGGCCTGCGCAGGCCCGGAAGCGATGACGGAGATAAGAAGTGTGCCGCCGGCTTTGAGGAGAGTGCGGCGGCGTCGGGATGTCACAAGTTTGGTGCGAATTTCAGTCGGTCGAGACATTGAATACCCTGGTCGGACAACCCTTGCAATTCTACATCACGCCCTGTACCGGAAACTTGCAGGTAGGCATTGATGTCGGGCGGGGGCAACACGGGTTCACCTTTTTCGGGCCATTCAATGATGCAGATCGTATCGGCGTTGAAATACTCGCGGAATCCGGCATCGAGGAATTCTTCCGGGCTCCCCATCCGGTACAGATCGAAATGGATGACCTCGACCGGTCGGCCGGCGATGACGACCGAGTAAGGTTCGGCCAGCGTATAGGTCGGGCTTTTTACATTGCCGGCATGGCCCGCCGCATGCAGCATGGCACGGGTCAGCGCGGTCTTGCCGGTACCGAGGTCGCCGTGCAGGTAGATGGTGAGGCCGGGAGCAAGCGCGGCGGCCATGGCGGTGCCCAGCGCCGCGGTCGCGGCTTCGTCGTTGAGGTGGGCCTTGAAGTTCTGCATCTCGTAAAATGGCTGCTTTCCATTGACGCGGTAGGTGAGCGGCATCCTTTCACCGCGATTGTTGTCATCCTGCAAGCGAACCGCCTGTTTTCATGATCGAGACCGATACCAATTTTTCCGCGCTCGCACTTGCCATCAAGGCATGGGGGCGCGAACTCGGCTTCGCCGAGGTCCGCATTTCGGATACCGATCTGTCGGCCGCCGAGGAAGGATTGCAGGCATGGCTCGCCGCCGGCCATCATGGCGACATGGATTATATGGCAGCCCATGGGATGAAGCGCGCCAGGCCCGCAGAGCTCGTGCCGGGAACGGTGCGGGTCATCACGGCTCGCATGGATTATCTGCCAAGAAATGCAGGCAAGGACTGGCGCCCCGCGGAAGAACGGCGTGCCGGCGATCCATCCGCCGCCGTGGTCTCCATCTATGCACGCGGGCGCGACTATCACAAGGTGCTGCGCGGACGCCTGCAGCAACTGGCGCAACGCATCGAAGGTGAAATCGGCACATTCGGCTACCGGGTATTTACCGACTCGGCGCCGGTCATGGAAGTGGCGCTCGGTGCCAGGTCCGGCACCGGCTGGCGCGGCAAGCACACGCTGCTGCTCAACCGCGAGGCCGGCTCGATGTTCTTCCTCGGCGAGCTGTTTACCGATCTGCCGCTGCCGGTCGATGCGCCGGTGAGCGATCATTGCGGGCAGTGCAGTGCCTGCATCGACATCTGTCCGACACAGGCGATCATCGGCCCCTACCGGCTCGATGCCCGCCGCTGCATTTCCTACCTCACGATCGAGCTCAAGGGCAGCATCCCGCTGGAATTGCGCAGCCTGATCGGCAACCGGGTGTACGGCTGCGACGATTGCCAATTGGCTTGCCCGTGGAACAAGTTCGCGCAGCCATCCGGGCTGCCCGACTTCGACGTGCGTAATGGACTCGATAACGCATCCATGGTGGAACTGTTCAGCTGGAGCGAGGAGGAATTCAACCGGCGGCTCGAAGGCAGTCCGATCCGCCGTATCGGGCATGAACGGTGGTTGCGCAATATCGCGGTGGGACTGGGGAATGCGGCGCGGCATGGGGTGTCATTGCCGGAGATCGTTGCGGCGTTGCGGGCCAGGGCGGACCATCCGTCGGCAATGGTGCGGGAGCACGTGGCTTGGGCGCTGGAGCAACATCACACCGTCTGACTGACCTATAACACCAACCCTAACCACAACGGCAGCGACACCGCCGATACCACCGTACTCGCCGAAACAAGGAAGGCCACGAACGGACCGTTGCCGCCCATGCGTGCTGCCAGCACATAGGCGCTGGACGCCGTCGGCAAGGCGCAAAACATCAGCAGGATTTGCATTTGCAGTGGCGGCAGACCGAACCAGCGCCCGGCCAGGAACCCGACCAGCGGCAGCACCAGCAGTTTGACTCCTAGAAAATAAACGGCCATGCCCTTGGCTTCGTGCAGGCCGGACAGCCTCAGTCCGGCGCCGACCGTCATCAGGCCGGCGGCGATCGACGCATTGCCCATGCGCGACAGCGTGGCGCCGATGATGTCCGGCATCTGCAGTCCGGAAAGGTTGAACATCATGCCGCCGGCGGTCGCCACCAGCAGCGGATTCTTCGCCAGCTCCTTCAGCAGCCCTCCGCCTTGCGGCACCAGCGCATGCACCGCCGCCATATTGCAAAGGGGAACGGCAAATCCGATGATCAGCGCCATCAGTGATGTTCCCTGTTCACCACCGAGGCGGGAGGCGATCGCCAGCCCAATATAGGAATTGAAGCGAAACGCGGTTTGCACGCCGGATTCGAACACCATCGGCCCGGCGCGGAACAGCCGCTTCGCCAGCCAGCCGAGGGCAACACCGCACAGGGACGCGGCGATCGCCGCCTGCACGAGCTTGCCGGTGCTGGTGAAATCGAGGGGAGTACGGGATGTGGAATAGAACAGCAGCGCAGGGAACAATGCGTAATACACCAGCTTCTCCAGCCCGGCCCAGAAGGACGCACCCCAATCGGTGAACCGGGCCAGCAGGAAGCCGATCAGGATCAGGGCAAAGTCGGGGAAGAGGATGGTGGCGATGGACATAAGTTAGTTGGCCGGACGATTGTGTACTGCGCCCGGCCCGACGCGGTGACAGTCGGCTACTTCAGCAGTCGCGCCAGTTCCACCGCGGTCTTGACGTTCATCTTGTCGAAAATATGGGCGCGATGGACTTCGACGGTGCGCATGCTGATGCCGAGCTGATCGGCGATGACCTTGTTCATTTTACCGGCAAGGATCAGTTCCAGCACTTCGCGCTCCCGCGCGGACAATGCCTGAAGGCGCGCCTGCACCGCGGCCGCCTCGCCGGCTTGCCGGGAGGCGGCGAATGCTTCCTGCACCCGGTCCATCAGCTTGTTGTCGTTGAACGGCTTCTCGAAAAAGTCGAATGCGCCGCGCTTCAGGGTGTCCACCGCCATCGGCACATCGCCGTGGCCGGTGAGGAAAATGATGGGAAGCCGGTGCGTGAGTTCACGCGCCGCCAGCAGTTCGAACAGCGCGACGCCGCTGATGTTCGGCATGCGCACATCCAGCAGGATGCATTCGCCTTGTGTATCGAAGCTTTGCAGGCCTTCCAGCGCGCCAAGGAACGCTTCACCGCTGTCGTACGCCGCAGCCGATATTCCGCGCGATCTTGCTAACCACGTCAGCGAGTCCCGGATCACCTCTTCGTCATCCACTATGTGCAGCATTCGGTCTCCAGCCAATCCGCCCTGCTTGAGCCGGACTTTTTATGTGTATTCGTCCTGCGAGGGCGGTGTATTGTCTGGCCGATTATGCCAGAACGAATTTCACCGTCACAGTTATTTGCTCATCGCCGTTGCAGGGACGGTCTCCGCCGCCGGCAGCGAAAAACGGAAGATCGTTCCCCCCGCCGGATTGTCGGCATGGGTCATCGTCCCGCCGTGGAATTCGATGGCGGTGCGGCAGATGTTCAGGCCGATGCCCATGCCTTCCGCTTTAGTCGAAAAGAAGGGTGAGAACAGCCGTTCCGCCACTTCCGCCGGGATGCCGTGGCCACGGTCGATGACGGAAATCACGACATTGGTCTGCGACGGCGATTCCTCTTTCCGCTCGGCGACGATGCGCAGGCTGCGCCGCTCCGGCGCCACATGCTGCATTGCCTCGATCGCGTTGCGCGTCAGATTCAGCAGCACCTGTTCCAGCAGCACGCGGTCGGCCAGCACCGACGGCAGCCTGGGCGCCACGCTGGTCTGGATGGCGACGAAGAATTGCTGCGCCTGCAGTTCCACCAGCGGCAGCACGCTGTCGATCAAGGTCTGTATCGACACCTTCTCGCGCGCCGGTTCGCGCTTCTTGACGAATGCGTGCACGCTGCGAATGATGTGGCCGGCGCGCTGTGCCTGGGCGCTCGCCTTTTCCAGTGCCGGCTTGAGCATGTCGATATCGACGTCGGCGGGCGTGGCCGCGTTGTTGATCAGATTGAGCGCCCCGGTGGTGTAGCTGGAGATCGCCGCCAGCGGCTGGTTGATCTCATGCGCCAGCGTCGATGCGATCTCGCCCATGGTTGCCAGTCGTGCGCTGGCCTGCAGCTTTTCCTGCTGCTGGCGATTGAGGTCCTCGATGCGCTTGCGGTCCGAAATATCGAGGATCGATCCCATCCATCCGGTCTGCTTGCCGCTGTTGTCGACCAGCGGCGATTCGAAAATCAGCACGGGGAACCGCTCGCCGTTGGCGCGTTGAAAAATCGTTTCAAAACCCTGGTCGGTGACGGTTCCCGCCAGCACCTGCGAAAAGCGCTCCTGGTATTCCTCCATTGCTTCCGGCGCCCAGTACGGCATCGGTGGCATCCTGCCCAGCAGATCTTCCGCCGCCATGCCCACCATGCGGCAGAAGGCCGGATTGACGTAGGTGACGCGGCCTTCGAGGTCGCGCGCCCGCATGCCTGTCACCAGCGAATTTTCCATCGCGCTGCGGAAGCTCACCTGCTGCCGCAGCGCACCCTCCGCTGCCAGACGCCGGTTGATGTCGCGCCACAACGCCCACAGACTCCAAAGAAGCCCGATCGACAGTGCGATCACCGAGCCGACCAGCAGGTTGGGCAGCAGTTTCGGCGCACTCTTGACGCTGTTCGTGCGCAGCGTCAATCGCGCGCCGGGCAGATCAAGCGCCCGCAGGTGGGTATAGACGCCGCGCCCCGGACCGCCGGCGGCGCGCTTGGCCACCATCGCATCGTCGCTGTCGGTGAGCTGGATTTCATTGTCCTGGGCGAACCACCACGGCACCATTTCATCCAGGATGCTGGCGACCGAGTAGCTGGCAATCAGGCTGCCGATATAGCGTTCGCCGGCAAACAGCGGGAGGTGATAGTCCATCAGCAGCGGCCCGGTCAAGCCGGGTGGCGGCGCCGGCTGGCTGTATTGCGGTGTCCTGGTGCCGCGCGCGCGCTCCGCCGCCGCCAGCGAATGGCCGGGCAGGTCCTTGAACGCCAGCGGCGAATCATCGGTCGATTCGATCAGCCTGTCGGCATCATCGAACAGCGCGATGCGGTTGAGTTCGCGATTATTGCGGATCAGGCTCGCCATGCGGTCCTGCAGGCGTTTGCCGGTCAGGTAGCCGGCGCTGATTTCGGTGCCGATCAGGCGGATGTTTTCCTCGTTGCGGCCAATCTGGAAACGGATGGTCTGTTCCACCCAAAGCGTGTCGGCGATGAGCTGTTCCTGGCGCTCGTTGGCTTCCATCTGCTGCGCCTGCCATGGCAGCCATAACAAAATGGACGCGAACAGCAATACCAGCAGAACCGGCAGGAACCATTGCAGCGGCTGGCGGCGGCTGAGAAAGCCGGATCTGGAATTGAGCGAAAGCGTAGGCATGACCGGTGTCGGAGAAATACCGCTGTTTAGACAACGAAAATAAACGACCAAAATGAAATGCAGCCGGCGAAGCCGCCTGACGGCTGTTTCAGCCAAGTGTAGCCGACCGGCGGCCGCTTACGGCGGCCCGCTGAGCGGATTGTGGTTATCCACAGTTGTAGTGTAGGGGAGGGATGCAGAGAATAGCCGAACGCCCATGCTTAAATCAGCGTTATTTTCCTATTGGGAACTCAATGAAGTTCAGCCCGAAGTTCAGCGTGAGATTCAACGCACTGCTTTTCGCAGTGGCTGCGGTGTCCCTGAACCTTGAGGCCCGGGCCGACGCACCCATCGTCATCAAGTTCAGCCATGTCGTGGCGAGCGACACGCCGAAAGGCAAGGCGGCCGAACGATTCAAGGAGCTGGCCGAGCGCGCCACCAAAGGACGTGTCAAGATCGAAATCTACCCGAACAGCCAGCTCTACAAGGACAAGGACGAACTCGAAGCCTTGCAGCTGGGCGCCGTCCAGATGCTGGCGCCGTCGCTGGCCAAGTTCAGCCCGCTCGGTCTCCGCGAGTTCGAGGTCTTCGATCTGCCTTATATATTCCCCACCAAGGAAGTCCTGTACCGCATTACCGAGGGACCCATCGGCAAGGAGCTGTTGGACAAACTTCAAAGCAAGGGCATTACCGGGCTGGCATTCTGGGACAACGGATTCAAGGTGATGTCGGCCAATCGGCCATTGAGAGTGCCGGCCGATTTCAAGAACCAAAAAATGCGCATCCAACCGTCGAAGGTACTGGAAGCGCAGATGCGGGCGCTCGGCGCCATTCCGCAGGTGCTGGGTTTCAGCGAGGTGTACCAGGCACTCCAGAGCGGCGTCGTGGACGGCACCGAAAATCCGCCCTCAAACTTCTATACCCAGAAAATGTACGAGTTGCAGCCGCACTTGACGGTGTCGAATCACGGCTACCTCGGCTATGCGGTGATCGTGAACAGAAAATTCTGGGAAGGGCTGCCAGGAGGGATTCGGGTCGAGCTCGAAGGGGCTATGCGGGAAGCAACACTGTATGCCAACGCCATCGCACAGACTGAAAACGACCGGGCGATGGAAGCAATCAGGAAGACGGGCAAGACAGCCGTGCACCAGTTGTCCGACAAGGAAAAGGAGGCATGGCGTGCAGCGCTGGCACCGGTGCATCGTGAAATGGAAGCACGCATCGGCCGCGACCTGATTGCCGCCGTCAACAGGGAGGCGGCGCGAGACGTTGCGAAGGAAGCGGCAAAGAAACCGGCGGCCTTGATCGGACGCTGATCGGTTGTCGCTTTTTCCGCATGGCGGTTGCTGCAGTACATGCGGTTTTCCATCCAGCTCTTCGTGAATCAGCCAGGAGGCACATTAAAATTTTCGTTGTATCAAAGGCTTGCAACATGGCCCCTATCTGGCACGTTGCCTGCTAAGGAAAAGCCCGGTTGCCTTTGACGACTGCACCGGGTGCCGTCGTCAAAGGTAATCCGTGCCCGGGGAAGCAAGGATGCAGTAGCGCGCATCACTGCATTCTGCTTGCCGGGGCATTACCCAACACTTGCAAGCGATCTCAACACCAGGAGACACGATATGAAGTCACGCAAACTGCTGCTCACAATCACATTCGCCGCCGGCGCTGCCGCGATGGCGTCGGCCCAGGCGCAAAATTTCCCCACCAAGCCAATTAGACTGATCGTACCGTTCGCGCCCGGCGGCACGACCGACATCGTTGCCCGCGTTGTCGGCGATAAACTCGGCAAGGAACTTGGACAGCCGGTCGTTATTGAAAACCGCGGCGGCGGGGGCGGCAGTATCGGCGCATCCGCCATTTCCAAGGCCGAGCCGGATGGATACACCATCGGCGTCTCCACGGTGTCCACCCACGCGGTCAACGCCGCCTGCAACAGCAAGCTCGGCTACGACCCGATCAAGGATTTCACACCGATCACCAACATGGCACGCACACCCAACGTACTGACGGTCAATCCGAAGTTTCCGGCACAGGACTTCAAGCAATTTCTCGCTGAAGTAAAGAAAAATCCAGGCAAGCTTAACTACGCCACGTCAGGAACCTGCAGCATCCAGCACATGGTCGGCGAACAGTTCAAGGCATCCACCGGCACCTTCATCCTGCACATTCCGTACCGCGGAGCAGGTCCGGCACTGAACGACCTTCTCGGCGGCCAGGTCGACATGATGTTCGATAACCTGCCGTCCTCGATGTCGCATATCCAGTCAAACAAGCTGCGTCCGCTGGCCATTGCCTGGCATAAACGCCTGGAGGCTTTGCCGAACGTCCCGACCTTTGCCGAACTCGGCCTCAAGCAGGTCAATGATCCTGCGTGGTATGGCCTGGTCGCACCGCCGAAAACCCCGGATGACATCGTCAAGAAAATCAACGCCGCCGCCGTCAAGGTGCTCAACATGCCGGACGTCAAGGAGCGGCTGATGGCAAGCGGAGCAGAACCGGTCGGCAATACCCCTGCCGAACATGCCGCCGAAATCAAGGCCGAGCTGGAAAAAATGAAGAATCTCGTCAACAAGCAAGGCATCAAGCTTGACGGTGCCTGATCGTATTCGATTCGCTTCTCCACAATAAGGGCGATCCAGTCGCCCGCTCCGATAGACCAGGGTGGGCAAGTACCCGGATCGTCCTCTCCATTTCCCTGAGGAACGCCAAGTCACTCAGCGGCATCCGTCTCGATCGCCCGAAAAGTTCGGTTGGATCAAGACTGCGGCTTTCCACAGTTGTAACCCCTGTTCGAGCAGGGAATAATGCGCCCATGGAAGCTTCCGCCGTCCTTTCCGCATTTGGGCGGTACACCCGGATTTCCGTAGCTGCGGCGTGCGATTGTGGCCGTTTAATTCTGGTTTAGTGACAACTCATAATTGGAGAGACACCGATGAAACTTACATTGCTTCGGACGGTTGCCGGTATTGCGCTGATGACGGGCGCCATGGCCCACGCGCAATCGGATTACCCCACCAAGTCCATCACCATGATCGTGCCTTTCGCAGCCGGCGGACCAACCGACACCGTGGCACGCCTGGTCGCGCAATCGATGTCGAAAACGTTGAAGCAGCAGGTCATCGTGGAAAACGTCGGTGGCGCCGGCGGCACCATCGGCGCGGCCCGCGTCGCCAAGGCCGCGCCCGACGGCCATACGATTTTCCTGCATCACATCGGCCAGTCGACCGCCCCGACCTTGTATCGCAAACTTTCCTATGACGCGATCAACGACTTCGAGCCGGTTGGCCTCGTGACGGACGTTCCGATGACCATCGTGGCGCGCGGCAACTTTCCCGCCAAGGACCTGAAAGAATTCATCAACTACGTCAAGGCCAACAAGGACAAGGTTACATACGCGAACGCCGGCGTGGGCTCGGCATCGCATCTGTGCGGGATGCTGCTGATGAGCGCAATCGGCACCGATGTGACCACCGTGCCTTACAAAGGAACCGGTCCGGCGATGAATGACCTGCTCGGCGGACAGGTCGATATCATGTGCGACCAGACCACCAACACCACCAGCCAGATCAAGAGCGGCAAGATTAAGGCCTACGCGGTCACGACCAAGAACAAGGTCGCTTCGCTGCCTGAACTGCCGACCGCGAATGAAGCCGGACTGCCGAACTTCGAAGTGGCGGTATGGCATGCCGTCTACGCACCAAAAGGCACCCCCAAGCCTGTAATCGCCAAGCTGGAAGACGCACTCAAGATTGCGCTGAAAGACGGCACGGTCAAGCAGCGCTTCGCGGAACTCGGCACCGAACCGGTGGCGGAAAACCGCGCAACACCGGACGCGCTGCGTACCCACCTGAAGGCCGAGATCGATAAGTGGGGGCCCATCATCAAAAAGGCCGGCGCATACGCTGACTAAGCGTGTGAAGTAGGTACAAAACAGAAGCATCGGCGGGATCACGAGATAGCGAGGAGGCTTTTTGTTGTCCCGTCGCCCCTGCGTCACTTTTGCGACATTCGATCAATTGCCGGTTTCGACCCGGGTCCTGAGCCAGGTGAGTGCCAAATTGGGCGTAGTGCCTATGATGGTGACAAACGGCAATGCTGGCAATAAATGCCTTGACATGTCATCTCGTACATTTCAAGGCATTTTCAATTCATAATCGAGCCAGCGTGACAGTTTTCGAATCGCCCGCTCGCTTGCCTTGTTAGGCCGCAAGACGGACTGTATATTAAAAGCCTGATAACACAATAAGGAGAAGACACCGTGTCATCGTTCATACGCAACCCCAAGGAATTCTGGTCGGGGATCATGTTCATTTTCTTCGGGGCGGCGGCACTCTATATTGCCCAGCAGGATTATCCGATGGGCAGTGCAGGCCGAATGGGACCTGGGTATTTCCCCTCAGTGCTGGCTGGGCTGCTTACCCTGGTAGGCATCATCGCTGTGATCCGCTCCCTGATCAGGCCGGGCGAAGCGGTCGGTCACTTTGCCTTCAAGCAAACCTTCCTCGTACTCGGCGGCGTCCTGCTGTTCGCCGCATTGGTGCGCACCGCCGGCTTGGTGGTCGCCATCCTCGTTCTGGCGCTCGTCAGCCTGTACGCAAGCTCACAATTCCGCTGGAAGTCCGCAGTCATCTTCGCCATAGCAGCAGTCATATTCTGCGTGCTGGTATTCGTGAAGGGGCTTGGCGTGCCGATGCCGATCCTCGGTTCGTGGTTCGGAAACTAACAGGGGATAGGCATGGAATTATTCAGTAATCTGGCACTCGGATTCGACACTGTCTTTACAGTTACCAATCTGCTCTACTGCCTGTTGGGCGTTTTCCTCGGAACCGCGATCGGCGTTCTACCGGGCCTTGGCCCGACGGCGACCATCGCAATGCTGCTGCCGGCCACCTTCGCATTGCCGCCGGTTTCGTCGCTGATCATGTTGTCGGGGATTTATTACGGTTCCCAATACGGCGGCTCCACGACCGCCATTCTGGTCAACCTGCCAGGCGAATCCTCGTCCGTGGTCACTGCGCTCGACGGCTACCAGATGGCTCGCCAGGGCCATGCCGGCAAGGCGCTGGCCACGGCGGCACTCGGTTCCTTCTTCGCCGGCAGCGTCGCGACATTCCTGCTCGCGATCTTCGCGCCGCCGCTCGCCGATGTGGCATTGAAGTTCGGTCCGGCGGAGTATTTTTCGCTGATGGTGCTGGGCCTGGTGGCGTCGGTCGTGCTGGCACACGGTTCCCTGCTGCGCGCCATTGGCATGATCCTGCTCGGCCTGTTGTTCGGCCTGGTCGGTACGGACGTGAATTCCGGCACGCCGCGCTATACCTTCGACAGTCCCAACCTTGCCGACGGCATCAACTTCGTCGTGGTGGCGATGGGCATGTTCGGTATCGGTGAAATCATCCGCAATCTGGAGCAGGAAGAGACCCGCACCGTGATGGTGAAGAAGGTGCAGGGCCTGATGCCGAGCAAGGAAGACTTGAAGCGCATCGTCGCGCCTATCCTGCGCGGCACGGCGCTGGGTTCCGCGCTCGGTATCCTGCCGGGCGGCGGTGCGATGCTTTCCTCGTTCGCCGCATACTCGATCGAAAAGAAGGTATCGAAGAACTCGGCCAACTTCGGCAAGGGCGCAATCGAAGGCGTGGCGGCCCCGGAAGCTGCTAATAACGCCGGCGCCCAGACATCCTTCATCCCGATGCTGACACTCGGCATTCCGTCGAACCCGGTGATGGCGCTGATGATCGGCGCCATGATCATCCAGGGTATCCAGCCTGGTCCGGCTGTGATGACTGAACAGCCGACCTTGTTCTGGGGCATCATCGCATCGATGTGGATCGGCAACTTCTTCCTGATTGTGCTGAACCTGCCGATGATCGGCTTGTGGGTACGCATGATCATGGTGCCTTACCACTTCCTGTTCCCTGCCATCCTCATCTTCAGCAGCATCGGCGTATTCAGCCTGAACAACAGCGAGTTCGACATCTACATGATGGCGCTCTTCGGTCTGTTCGGTTACCTGTGCGCCAAGCTGGAAGCGGAACCGGCACCATTGATGCTCGGCTTCATCCTCGGGCCGATGATGGAAGAGTACTTGCGCCGTGCGCTGCTGCTGTCCCGCAGCGATCCGATGGTCTTCCTGCAACGCCCGATCAGCGCCACCATGCTCGCATTGGCCGCCATCGCGCTGGCCGTGGTGCTGTTGCCGGCATTGCGCAAGAAGCGGGAAGAGGCATTCGTGGAATAACGGCGGGACATGCGGCGCTGTGCGCCGCGTTGCGATCAGGACGGCATGCTTTGCAAGGAGCATGCCGTTTTTTCTTGTGGCGCCGCAATTATTCTGGTTTATCCTAACGCCATGAACGCGCAGCCCAATACCGACTTGTTTTCCGCCATCGTCGAAGCACCCTTTGGCGCCATCGGCATCCGCACCGAATCTGGCGTGGTGAAAGAGCTGGTCTATTTGCCCTGTCGTTTCAACGAAAAGTCCCCCGCCGACAAGCCGGCTGAACTTGCCGCGCAACAGGTGGAGCGCTACTTCAGGGAACCTGATTTCCGGTTCAACCTGCCGCTGGCCCCAGTCGGTACCGCTTTTCAGCGCAGGGTCTGGGAAGTCATTTCCGCCATCCCGCGCGGCGAAGTGCTTACCTACGGTGACGTTGCAAAAAAACTATGTTCAGCACCCCGCGCGGTGGGCCAGGCCTGCGGCGCCAACTGGTTTCCGTTGGTCATTCCCTGTCATCGGGTCACCGCCTCCGGCGGACTCGGCGGCTTTTCCAATCATGACGATGAAACCGGTTTTCATCTCGGCGTGAAGCGATGGCTGCTGGCCCATGAGGGTGTCGAGAAATACCGATGACCGTCGCAACGCATGAAAGCCTGACAAGCCAGGCATCGATCGACGAATTCTGCGACACGCTCTGGCTGGAGGATGGCCTGTCGAAGAACACGCTGGAAGCATATCGCCGCGACATGAGGCTGTTTGCGACATGGCTGCAGGCCGAGCGTGGAAAGATGTTGTACGACGCCCAGGCCGACGATTTGAATGCCTATTTCGCCGCCCGCCACGACAGCACCAAGGCGACCTCGGCCAATCGCCGGTTGGCGGTGCTGAAGCGTTTCTACCAGATGGCATTGCGGCAGAACCATATCGCGAGCGATCCCTGTCTGAGGATGAAATCCGCCAAGCAGCCGCCGCGGTATCCGAAGACCTTGTCCGAGGCACAGGTCGAAGCGCTGCTTGCCGCCCCGGACATATCTACTCCGCTCGGCTTGCGAGACCGCACGATGCTGGAGCTGATGTATGCAAGCGGCCTGCGGGTATCCGAACTCGTGCTGCTGAAAACAATTGAACTGGGCATGAACGAGGGCGTGTTGCGCATTACCGGCAAAGGCAGCAAGACCCGCCTGGTGCCGTTCGGCGAAGAGGCCCGCACCTGGATCGAACGCTATCTGAAAAATGCCCGCTCCGTCATCCTCAACGGCCGGATCGACGATGCGCTGTTCGTCACCGCACGCGGCGGCCCGATGACGCGGCAGATGTTTTGGACGCTGATCAAGAAACATGCGCTGAAGGCTGAAATCAATGCGCCGTTGTCACCGCATACCTTGCGGCATGCGTTCGCCACGCATCTGCTGAATCACGGCGCCGACCTGAGGGTGGTGCAACTGCTGCTCGGACATGCCGACATCTCGACAACACAGATATATACCCACGTGGCGCGCGAACGCCTGAAGAAGCTGCATGCGGAACATCATCCGCGGGGATGATGCGTTTCACGCCTGGAGGAACGTGATGATTGACCTTTCCACGCTGTCCGTTTTCCTGCTCGCGGTTCTCGCATTCTTTCTGTCACCCGGTCCCAATATGGCGTTCGTCCTTTCGCATGGCATTGCGCATGGGCCGCGCGGCGGATATGCGGCTGCATTGGGCATCGCCGCAGCCGACCTCGTGCATACGATGTTCGCGGCTGTCGGCATCACCGCGCTGGTTGCCGCATGGCCGCCGTCATTCGATCTGCTGCGTTATGCAGGGGCGCTTTATCTTGCCTGGCTTGCGTGGCAGGCTCTCCGCCGACCGGGCAGTGCCGCGATCTCGCAGGGAGAGAACGGCTCGCTCATGCGTGTATTCAGGATGGCGATGATCAACAACCTGCTCAATCCCAAGGCCCTGCTGTTTTTCATCGTGTTTCTGCCGCAGTTCGTCGACGCCGGGCGCGGCGACGTGCAACTGCAACTGATTGCGTTAGGCGCCATCCTGGCTATTGCCGGCCTTGCCTTCAATGCGGTGTTCGGCGCATTCAGCGGACAAGTCGGCAAATACCTGGAACGAAGTCCGCGTGCAGTGCGATATCAGTCGTGGTTCCTGGGCAGCGTACTGGCTGCGCTGGCGCTACGTCTGCTGTTGCTGGACCGGCCGGCGGGGCGGTAGGGGCAGCAGTCGACGCGTCGTTCATGGTTGTCGAATGATCCCCCCGCCGCTGGCACGCATTAAACCTTGAATGCCCGCCGGCTATCCGGCGTGACGAGATCAATATAATCGGGATGCCTGCGGATAAAGGCGGTGATGAACTGGCATACCGGAATCACCTGTTTTTGCTGGTTGCGCACATCATCGAGCGCCTTCTGCGCAAGTTGCGACCCATAGCCTTTGCCTTCGTGCTCGGAGGCGATCTCCGTATGGGTGAACATGACGGCGTCCTTCATCATGTTGTACTCCGCAAAGCCAAGTACTTGCTCACCGTCGAGCAGTTCGTAGCG
The DNA here is from genome assembly GCF_035944575.1 of Noviherbaspirillum sp. Taxonomy (GTDB): domain Bacteria; phylum Pseudomonadota; class Gammaproteobacteria; order Burkholderiales; family Burkholderiaceae_D; genus Noviherbaspirillum. Next base: position 10,577 of record NZ_DASZBA010000200.1, on the reverse strand, counting down.
ATGTTTTTCCTCGTTGTTGCGTAGTGTCGTGTTGCTCATCGGTTTTCCTTTTGGCTAATAATGTTTCGGCTGCAGATGCGCATCATGGCATGACATCAGGCCCGCCCTTGCAGGAGCTGCCAGCCCAGGCGCTATACTTTCATGCAGACCGTCATTCTCAAATAAAAATCCGAGGAGCCGCCTTGCATATTGCCGATCATTGGAAGGAAATCCAGCGTGTTTTCCAGCATGGACAGATTTCAAGCTTGTATTGCTCGATTGCATCGGCCAGCCCCGATGGGACGCCGAACGTCACCCCGATAGGAACGGTATTCCTGCGCGACAACGGTACCGGCTTCTATTTCGACCAGTACACCAGCCTGCTGTCGCAGAATCTCGAAACCAACCCGAAAGTATGCCTGATGGCGGTGAACGCAAGCCCGACGTTCTGGTTCCGGTCCCTGTTCGGCGGACGTTTTGTCTCGCCGCCGGGCGTGCGCCTTTACGGCACGGTCGGCGCGCTGCGGCCGGCGACCGACGAAGAACTGCAACGCGTGCGGCGTCGTGTCGGCCCGGCACGCTGGCTGAAGGGCGGCCGCATGTTGTGGTCGGATTTTTCCCACGTGCGTGATGTGCAATTTGCTTCCTTCCGGCCGGTAAGGTATCCCGTCATGATGGACGGCATGTGGGCGCAGCAGGAAATCAGCCGACACAGTCATGAGCCCGGAACAGCAGCTTGACATCATCATTCGCGGCAAGGTGCGCGAGGCGGTGAATGCCCATCTTGGAGGGGATTGGTCGGCGCTGCCGAAATTGTTCACCATCCCTCGCTCAATGTTCGATGCATGGGCCGATAGCGTCGAACTGCCTTACGGCAGCGTATCACGAAAAATCTCCCGTTCGGACGGGGTGTATGTGTTGCAGGATGCGGAAGGCTGGCTGGTGTTTGAGCAGCGAAACGGCGTGCACCTCAACGGCGAACGAATCTACCCCGACTACAAGCAGGCAAAACGGGCGGCGTTGTCGCTGGCGTATCTGAGCGCGCTGCATGGCGCGGTATAGGTCCACCGGAAAGGTTAAGACGATTGCCATGCGCGCCTGATCGTTCTTTCCCGTTTTAGGTTATGTTGTCGGTCATTCCAATAAATAACGGAGACAACAAGCAATGAACACGACCCCTGCATCGAACTCATCAACCGGCAACGCTGAAACCAGCGCGTCTCATACCTTCCGTGCGAATGACGGCACCGACGTCCATTATCGGTATTGGGCGCCTGCTACCGCGCCGACAGCCGTCATCCAGATCGTGCACGGCGCGGCGGAGCACGGTGGTCGCTACGAGCGTTTTGCAAGGGCACTGGTCGGCCAGGGGTATGCCGTATATGCGACGGATCACCGCGGTCACGGCCGTACCCGCATCCGGTCCGGCGAACTCGGCGATGCCGGACCGGATGCATGGAACCGGTTCGTGGAGGACGAACAGCAGCTCAGCCAATCCTTACGCGAAAGGCATCCCACCGCAAAGCTGGTGCTGTTCGGCCACAGTATGGGATCGTTCATCACCCAGGATTACATGACGCGCCGCCCGGATCTTCTCGATGCGGTCATCCTGAGCGGCACCGCCTATGGTCCGCCGCCGCCGAAGGAAGCGATCGAGGCGTTGAATGCCGTGGCGCAGGCTTCGCCCCTCGGGCCGTCACAGATCTGGTCCAATCGCTTCGCCGATTTCAACAAGCCTTTTACCGGCAAGCCGGGCTTCGAATGGCTGAGCCGCGATCCGGAAGAGGTGCGTAAATACGAGGAAGATCCGCTGGCCGGCTTTGCCTTCACAAATGAGCTGGTGCGTGATTTTTTCCAGGGCATGGCGCTGCTGCGCGACCCGGCGCGCGAGGCACGCATACCTTCCGGCCTGCCGGTGCTGGTCATCCAGGGGGCGCTCGATCCGGTAGGCGCCAATTTGCAGGCGACGCATGCGCTGCTCGACCGCTTCAACGAACTGGGCCTGACACGCGTCAGCCATCATTTCTATCCCGAAGCGCGGCATGAGTTGCTCAACGAGACCAATCGCGATGAAGTGCAGCGCGATGTGCTGAACTGGCTTGCATCGGTCCTGAAGTGACCGCAACCAACGACCATAAAAGGAGATACCCATGACAAGCAATACGGAAACGGCCGCGCTGGATTTTCTCGTCAGCAGGAGCGATCTGCATCAGTGCAAAAGCGTACCCGCCGCAGTCACCAAGGACACTGTGCTGCAACCTGGACAGGTGCTGCTGAAAGTGGACCAGTTTGCCTTCACGTCCAACAACGTTACGTATGCCGCTTTCGGCGATGCGATGTCGTATTGGAATTTTTTTCCTGCCGAAGATGGATGGGGCAGGATTCCGGTCTGGGGCTTCGGCGAGGTGATTCGTTCGGAGCAGGAGGGGATCGCGCCGGGCGAGCGCTTCTACGGCTACTTCCCGATATCCTCCTATGTGGTCGTGGAACCGGAGCGCGTCGGCACATCCGGATTCTATGACGGCGTTGCGCACCGGAAGCCGCTGCATCCGCTTTACAACCAGTACCTGCGCACCAGCGCGGACCCGTCGTACCAAGAAAGCCGCGAAGCCGAACAGATGCTGCTGCGCCCATTGCTGATCACATCCTTCCTGATCGACGACTTCCTGTTCGATAACGGATTTTATGGCGCCAATGCGGTCATTCTATCCAGCGCCTCCAGCAAAACATCCTACGGTCTGGCCTTCATGCTGTCGCGCCGCCCGGGCAAGAACTACCAGGTAATCGGACTCACATCGCCGGGCAATGTGGAATTCGTGAAAAACCTCGGCTGCTACGACCAGGTACTGACATACGACCAGTTGACGTCGCTGCCCGCCGATACGCCGGTGGTGTATGTCGACATGGCCGGCAACGGTGAAGTCCGCAGCGCGCTGCACCATCATTTCGGCGACAACATGAAGTATTCCTGCGCGGTCGGCGGCACCCATTGGGAGCAGCGGGGTGGCGGCAGCAATCTGCCCGGTGCGCGGCCGACACTATTCTTCGCTCCGGCGCAAGCGAAGAAGCGGGCCGCCGATTGGGGGCCGCAGGGTGTGCAGGAACGTTTCGGCGAGGTCTGGAGCGCATTCCTGGCGGAGACGAAAGGATGGATGAAAGTGACCCGCCAAAGCGGACCGGATGCGGTCGAACGAGTCTACCGGGATATGATCGAAGGCCGCGCCAGGCCGGATGAAGGGCATGTGTTGTCGCTATGACGTCAACATGCCGATACAGCGGCGCATAAAAAAACGGGCCGCGAATGCGGCCCGTTTTCAGGGTAAAGCGAATTGCCTGCGAATTACTTGGCTTTGCGGATGCCAGCAGTAGTCTTTTCAGCGACTTGCGAGAACTGGGTCACGGCATTGTTCAGGTTCGCTTCCAGCACTTCGACAGCCTGCTTGGTTGTCTTGGTGAACTGCTCGTAACCTGCATTGGCGTTACCGATCGCGGACTTGAAAATCGCGACGACGTTCTCGGAACCAGCCGGTGCGTTCTTGGATACGTCTTCGACCAGAGCGGAAACCTTGCGGCCGGTTTCAGCGATATGCTCTTCAGTTGCGCGGGTGAACTCGGACTGCGCGCTGGTGGCGATGCCGGCCAGGTGACGGCCATAAGCGATTGCCTTGGCAGCGGTCGGCTGTGCCTGTGCTGCGGTCAGCGAGAAGAATTCCTGCGGGTCTTTTGCGGAAATCAGTTGACGTGCTGTGACAGCGGAGTCTTCCAGCGATGCCTTGGCAGCATTCAGATTCAGGTCAGCGATTTTTTCCATGCTTTCAAAAGTCTTGGAAGTCAGTGTGGTGAAAATCGCGAGCTGGTTTTCGAAGTTGGACTTGGCGGCGTTGACGAATTGTTCGTTAATTGGAAACATGGTTTTCTCCTAAGGTAAGGAAATCTGCGGAAATATATTGGGAGCGCTGTATTGTGCGCTGCAACAAAGGCTATTCTAAAGACTAAAACTCCTATGTCAAGCATTTTTGGTGCAATGCACAAAATATCTTTCGTTGTATTGCTGTAAAGCAAAAAATGCATTTACGGCTAGCAATTAAGTTCCCATACTAGTGATATTTTTATATGGTTTTGCATGTTGTGCGAGGCTTACGATGATCCTGCGCCAGGCATTACGAACCTTGGGTCTTCCTGCATAATGTGCACCACTTTTAATACGCATTATTTCCATGGCCAAGAAGGATCATGTTTCCGAGACTCCTGCGACCCAATTCCTGCGCAAGAACGGGATCGCTTTTTCCGAACACCCCTATCAATATGAAGAGCACGGCGGCACCGCCGTCTCCGCCCGCGAACTCGGCGTAGACGAACATCACGTCGTCAAGACCCTGGTCATGCAGGACGAGAGCACCAAGCCGCTCATTGTGCTGATGCATGGAGACCGCAAGGTGTCCACCAAGAACCTCGCCAGGCAGATCGGTTGCAAAAGTGTCGAACCCTGCAAGCCGGAAGTCGCCAGCCGGCATTCCGGATACCTTGTGGGCGGCACATCGCCCTTCGGCACACGCAAGGCAATGCCGGTGTACGTCGAAGAGACCGTCCTGGAACTCGACAAGATCTATATCAATGGCGGTCGACGTGGCTTCCTGATCGGCATCGATCCGAAATCCATGGCGACGGTCCTGCCGTTGAAGTCGGTGCACTGCGCACTGGAAGAATAAAATCCGGCGAACGTTCGTCTGCCCGCAGCTCGCTTTGCTGCTCCGGCAGGCACGCCAAATACAACATATTGAATCAAGGGAGAATATGAATACCGTCTTGTTTACAGTCGCGGCTTACCTGCTCGGTTCGGTTTCGTTCGCGGTCGTTGTCAGCAAATTATTCGGATTGGCCGATCCGCGCACTTATGGGTCGAAGAATCCGGGCGCGACAAATGTACTGCGCAGCGGCAACAAGGCCGCCGCGGCGCTGACCCTGCTGGGCGACGGTTTCAAGGGCTGGCTCGCAGTCTGGCTCGCGTCGGCATACGGGCCGCAGTTTGGCGTCGATGGCAGCGGCGTCGCGCTGGTATCGATCGCGGTTTTTCTTGGTCACCTGTGGCCGGTGTTTTTCCGGTTCGAAGGCGGCAAGGGTGTCGCGACCGCACTCGGCGTGCTGCTCGGCCTGAATGGCTGGCTGGGATTGGCGACATTGATCACCTGGCTGGTGATCGCCTACGCATTCCGCTACTCCTCGCTGGCGGCGCTTGTCGCTAGTGTATTCGCACCGTTCTACTATGGCCTGCTGTTCGGCACGGACATGAAACTGCTCGCGGTACTGGCGATGAGCGGACTTCTTATTTATCGGCACCGGCAGAATATCGCCAATCTGATGGCCGGCAAGGAAAGCAGGATCGGCAGCAAGAAGAAGTAGTCTTTCGAACGCTTCAAGCATATCCAACGGAGACAACCATGTTGAAAAGTCACGCATCCGAACGTCAATGGTTACCGACCGACTACGACGGTATCGATCGCAGCGTGCTGCGCCTGAATGACGGCGGAGGCCGGACGTCGCTGGTGCGGCTTGTGGCCGGCAGCAGGTTTCCGAGGCATGCGCACGTGGGCAGCGAGGAAGTGCTGGTCATCGAAGGGAAGGTAGTGATCGGCGGCGCGACACTTGCAGCCGGCGACTACCTGTACACCGAGGCGGGCGAGGAGCACGACGTGCAGGCGCTGGAAAACTCCGTCATTTACGTCGCTTCGCAGAAGCAGACGCCGATCGTCGAAAAGTAAGGATCAGTTCGGGCGCAGCTCGTCGAGCGGCCAGCGCGGCCTCACATTGAACGCATAGTCGCGCTGCGCCGCCTCGGGATGCACCTGCAGCCGCATTGCACCCGCGAATGCAATCATCGCGCCGTTGTCGGTGCAAAATTCCATTTCGGGATAGAAGACCTCGAAACGCCGCTTGACCGCCGCCTCGTTGAGCGCGTCGCGCAACTGCCGGTTGGCGCCGACGCCGCCGGCAATCACCAGCCTTTTCAAACCAGTCTGCTTCAACGCTTTCATGCACTTCGCCACCAGCACATCGACGATGGCTTCGACGAAGGCACGCGCGACATTCGCTTTGTCCTGTTCGCAGATATTGGCGGTGTGATTTTTCACCACGGTCAGCACCGCGGTTTTCAGGCCGGAAAAGCTGAAATTCAAATCCTTCGAATGCAGCATGGGCCGCGGCAGATCGTAGGCGCCGGGATCGCCGAATTCGGCAAGGCGCGAGATGGCCGGTCCGCCGGGATAGCCTAGGCCGAGCAGCTTGGCGGATTTGTCGAAGGCTTCGCCTGCCGCATCATCCAGCGTCTCGCCGAGCAATTCATACTGCCCGACGCCGTCCACCCGCATCAGCTGGGTATGGCCGCCCGAAATCAGCAAAGCGACGAAAGGGAATGCCGGCGGTGTTTTCGACAGCAACGGCGACAGCAGATGGCCTTCGAGATGGTGTATCCCGAGCACCGGCCGGTCGAGCGCCAGGCCGAGGCCGCAGGCGACCGATGCGCCGACCAGCAAGGCACCGGCAAGACCCGGGCCCTGGGTATAGGCGATCGCATCGATGGCGGAGCGTTCGATCACGCTCTCGCGCAACACCTGTTCGAGCAGCGGAATGGTGCGCTGAATATGATCCCGCGACGCCAGCTCCGGGACGACGCCGCCGTACTCCTCATGCATCGCGATCTGCGAGTAAAGAGCATGGGCGAGCAGGCCGCGTTGCGTGTCATACAACGCAAGGCCGGTTTCATCGCAGGAGGATTCGACGCCGAGAACGATCATGTGGAAACAATGAAGAGGGGAAAGAGGTGGCAAGCTTTTTGCAGCGACCCGTCATTGTAAAGGAAAGCCCTGCAAGTCCGCACACGCTGCCATTTTTGAAACTAGCCCACCATGACCGATTCCAAACAGTTGAAAATCATTGTCATCAATTCATTGGTCGCACCGGAAGGGGCAGACCAGGCCATGCAGGAACAGGCCGAGCGCGCCCGCGCACTGCGTATCGGTCTGCTGGAAGGGGGCTACAACATTCTGGCGGCACTGCCGCCGGACGCCGACCTGGAGGAGCAGATCGCCCAGTTGCAGCCGGACCTCATCATCGTCGATGCGCAATCGGACGCGGCCTTGAAAAAGGTCGTGGCTGCAACCGCCGATGCGCGGCGGCCGATCGTCTGCTTCACGGAAGATGGCGACAAGGCGAAGATGCATGCAGCCATCGAGGCCGGTGTATCCGCCTATGTGGTGGCCGGCTTGTCGGCGGAGAGGGTGAAGGCGGTGCTCGATGTGGCGATGGCGCGGTTCGAGGTCGATCAGAAGCTGCGCGTGGAGCTCAACGAAACCAAGCTGAAGCTGGCCGAGCGCAAGGTGATCGAGCGCGCCAAGGGATTGCTGATGGAGCGGCATCATTGCTCGGAAGACGATGCCTACCGCAAGCTGCGGCGGCTGGCGATGGACAAGAACCTGAAGCTGTCGGAAGTCGCGCAACGCATGCTCGATGTCGCCCATCTGCTTCTTTGAAAACCTTCCTCCCGCCTTCTTCAACTTTCTTCCAGGCGACGGTGCCGCCGAGATGCAGCGGCACCAAAAAGCGCGCCCTGTTTTGATGCGCCGCACAAAGCCGGTGCACGACTTCCCCGCATTTTCACCGAAACGCGCGCAAACAGGATGCGCGCCGCTCCTGCAACCGTGTGATGCCGCTGGCACACCAATTGCAGATGAGAGTCCAGTGCCAATGGCGGCGCGACGATCAGCAATACCGTCTTGACCAATGTCGGTCGAGGCATTTGGACAAAGGCGTCCGAATCGGATGAGTTCAGCTCATGCCGTTCGGACGCCTTTTTTTTGCCCAGTGCGATTTAATTCATGAGGAAGTCATGACAACGAAAGAAACAAAAACCAATTTGACCCGCCGCAGCATCCTGAAGACGGGCGCAGCGGTCACCGCAGCAGGGGCATTCGGCGCATTGGCAACGCAAGGGGCGTGGGCCGCGGGTTCGGACAAGCCCGAAAAGGAAGAGGTCAAGGTCGGCTTCATTCCGTTGACCGATTGCGCATCCGTCGTGATGGCATCGGTACTCGGCTTCGACAAGAAGTACGGTATCAAGATCGTGCCGACCAAGGAGGCATCGTGGCCAGGCGTGCGCGACAAGCTGGTCAACGGCGAGCTCGACGCGGCGCATGTGCTGTATGGCCTGGTCTACGGTGTTCATCTCGGCGTGAGCGGGCCGAAGAAGGACATGGCGATCCTGATGACGCTCAACAATAACGGCCAGGCGATCACGCTGTCGAAGAAGCTTGCCGACAAGGGCGCGGTCGATGGACCGTCGCTGGCCAAACTGATGCAGACCGACAAGCGCGAATACACCTTCGCCCAGACTTTCCCGACCGGCACCCACGCGATGTGGCTTTACTACTGGCTCGCGTCCTACGGCATCGACCCGATGAAGGACGCGAAGATCATCACCGTTCCGCCGCCGCAGATGGTCGCCAACATGCGCATCGGAAACATGGACGGATATTGCGTCGGCGAGCCGTGGGGCCACCGGGCAATTGCCGACGGTATCGGTATCACCGGCGTGACCACGCAGGATATCTGGAAGGATCATCCCGAAAAAGTCCTTGGCACCACCGCTGAATGGGTCAAGGCGAATCCGAATACGGCACGCGCGATGACGGCCGCCGTGCTGGAAGCGAGCAAATGGATCGATGCCTCACTGTCCAACAAGAACAAGATGGCGGAAACCATCGCCAACAAATCCTATGTCAATACATCGGTCGACGTGATCAACCAGCGCATTCTCGGCCGTTACCAGAACGGCCTGGGCAAGACCTGGGATGACCCGAATTACATGAAGTTCTATAACGACGGCAGCGTGAATTTCCCTTACCTGTCGGACGGCATGTGGTTCCTCACCCAGCATCGCCGCTGGGGCCTGCTTAAGGACGATGTCGATTACCTGGCAGTGGCCAAATCGATCAACCGCATTGATATGTACAAGGAGGCGGCTGCCATGGCGAACGCCAGCGTGCCGAAAGACGTCATGCGCACATCCAAGCTGGTGGATGGCGCGGTATGGGACGGCAAGAATCCGAAGGCGTATGCCGCTTCCTTCAAGATCAAGGCACAGGCCAACGCCTAAATTTTTCAGATTGGAGTCGTCATGAGCGCAGTAATGGATACGATGTTGAACAAGCCGGCCCCGCCCGCATCGCCGGTGATCGAGTCGCCGCCGAAGAAGGTGGAAGCCGATGCGGCGAGCACGGAGAGCGGCCGCCGCCGCATGGTCGGCACAGACACGCCGCTGATCGGCATGAAGAACGCCCAAGCGCGGGCGGCGCTGCTTGCGGTTCTGGCACCGGTTCTCGGCCTTGCCTTCCTCGTGCTGGTCTGGGAAATCGTCGCAGCCAAGAATGCCGGCTTCCCGGCACCGGCAGCGACATTGCAGGCAGCGATTGCAATATTTTCCGATCCGTTCTACCGCAACGGTCCGAACGACCAGGGCATTGGATGGAACCTGTTGTCGTCTCTGCAGCGGGTAGGCATCGGCTTCGGCATGGCCGCGGCCGTCGGTATTCCGCTCGGTTTCATGATCGGCCGGTTCAAGTTCCTGTCGGCGATGTTCAACCCGATCATCAGCCTGCTCAAGCCGGTGTCGCCGCTGGCCTGGCTGCCGATCGGCTTGCTGGTATTCAAGGCCGCCAATCCCGCCGCGATCTGGGCCATCTTCATCTGCTCCATCTGGCCGATGATCATCAACACCGCGGTGGGTGTGCAACGCGTACCGCAGGACTACATGAACGTCGCCAAGGTGCTGAATCTGTCGGAGTGGAAGATCGTCACCAAGATCCTGTTTCCCTCCGTGCTGCCTTACATGCTGACCGGCGTGCGCCTGGCAATTGGCACGGCATGGCTGGTGATCGTCGCGGCGGAGATGCTGACCGGCGGCGTGGGCATCGGTTTCTGGGTCTGGGATGAATGGAACAACCTCAACGTGCCGCACATCATCATCGCAATCGTCGTGATCGGCGTGGTGGGCCTGCTGCTTGAACAACTGCTGGTGACGATCGCAAAAGCATTCACCTATGAGGACGTGCGCAGCTGATGCTGCCCGGCCGCTTGGAACAACGGGTAATCAAAGGACATCCTCATGGACAACAACAGCAAATTCATCGAAATCCAGAACGCGGAAATGGTGTTCCATACCAAGAAGGGCACGTTTCACGCATTGAAAGACATCAACCTGCAAGTGAAGAAGGGCGAGTTCGTCACCTTGATCGGCCACTCGGGCTGCGGCAAGTCGACGCTGCTGAACCTGATTGCCGGCTTGTTGAGCGCGACCGACGGCACGCTGCTGTGCGCCAACCGGGAGATCGCCGGTCCGTCACCGGAGCGCGCCGTCGTGTTCCAGAATCACTCCTTGCTGCCGTGGCTGACCTGCCACGAGAACGTGCATCTCGCGGTGGAGAGGGTATTCGGTGCGAACGAGAACAAGGCGCAGTTGAAGGCGCGTACCAGGTCCGCACTGGCCCTGGTCGGACTGACTGCGGCGGAACACAAGCGGCCGCATGAGATCTCGGGCGGCATGAAGC
>NZ_DASZBA010000199.1:0-2577 GCF_035944575.1 Noviherbaspirillum sp. | reverse complement strand
ACTTTCATGGCGCCGCCCTTGTTGATAGGTTGTCATTCTAGTTTTGAATGTAGCCTAAGCGCTCCGAAAAATCCAGCGTTCGCCCCTACCCCGGAGCAGGTAACCCTGGGGGGTATTCAATGCTACGATGGTATCGGCAATACCAGAAAACCAAGAACGGAGACGATTACCCCATGAACGGCCCCAAATATCCCGGGTTCGATACCTTGTCCCTGCATGCAGGCGCGGCGCCCGACCCGGCCACCGGTGCGCGTGCGACGCCGATTCATTTCACCACCTCTTTCGTGTTCCGCGATTCGGACCATGCTGCGTCGCTGTTCAACATGGAACGCGCTGGCCATGTCTATTCCCGCATTTCCAATCCGACCAACGCAGTGCTGGAAGAACGCATTGCGGCACTGGAAGGCGGGGTTGCCGGAATTGCCACGGCAAGTGGTCAGGCAGCGATGCATCTCGGACTCGCGACCATTGCCGGCGCCGGGTCGCATATCGTCGCGTCCCGTGCGCTCTACGGCGGCTCGCAGAATCTGCTGGCCTATACCATGAAGCGTTTCGGCATCGACACGACTTTCGTCAACCCTCGGGACATGGATGCATGGCGCGACGCCATCCGTCCGAACACCAAGGTCCTGTTCGGCGAAACGCTGGGAAACCCAGGACTGGACGTGCTCGACATTCCTCGGGTGTCTGCAATTGCGCACGAGCACCATCTTCCGTTGATGGTGGATTCCACCTTCACCACACCCTATCTTTTGCAACCCTTCGAACACGGGGCCGACCTGCTCTTTCATTCTGCGACGAAGTTTCTTTGCGGACACGGAACCGCGATTGGCGGCTTGCTGGTGGACGGCGGCACTTTCGATTGGCAACATGCCTACGAGCAGAGCGGCCGGTTTGCAGAACTGTGCGAGCCGTATGAAGGCTTTCATGGCATGGTATTCGCAGAAGAATCGACGGTTGCGCCCTTCTCGCTGCGGGCGCGTCGTGAAGGCTTGCGTGACTTCGGTGCGGTCATGAGCCCGCATAATGCCTTCGCGATACTGCAAGGCGTTGAGACTCTCTCTTTGCGGATGGAGCGGCACGTCGCCAATACGCGCAAGGTCGTCGAATTCCTGGCCGCGCATGCAGGAATCGAATCCGTGTCCTATCCCGAACTGGAAAGTCATGCCGATCATGCATTGGCCGCGAAGCTGCTGCCGAAAGGCTGCGGTGCGGTGTTTTCTTTTGTTATTCGCGGCGACCGTGCCGCCGGTCGTCGATTTGTCGAAGCGCTGAAGGTATTTTCACATCTCGCCAATGTCGGCGATGCAAAATCCCTCGTCATTCATCCCGCTTCGACGACGCATTTCCGCGTGCCGGCAGAGCAACTTGTTGCCGCAGGCATTACCGAAGGCACGATGCGCCTGTCGGTCGGACTGGAAGATGCGGACGATCTGATCGAAGATCTTGCACGCGGACTGAAAGCCGCGCAGAAGGGAGCTTGAGATGCTGCTGAACGTGCAAGGGAATACCGCATATTGCTATACCGGCGGCAAACAATTCGATCCGCGTTTGCCGACCGCCGTCTTCATCCATGGCGCGCAGAATGATCATTCGGTTTGGGGTTTGCAGACCCGGTATTTTGCCCACCACGGATTCGGGGTACTGGCCGTCGACCTGCCCGGCCATGGCCGCAGCAAGGGTGCGCCGCTGCGCAGTGTGGAAGCCATGGCCGATTGGGTGCTCGCCCTGCTTGAAGCCGCCGGCGTTGAGCGGGCAACCCTGATCGGCCACAGCATGGGCTCGCTGATCGCACTGGAAATCAATTTCAGGGCGGCACGGCACGTCAGTCGTATTGCGCTGGTCGGCACCGCTTTCCCGATGAAGGTGTCCGATGCATTGTTGAACGCGGCGCTCAACGATGAGGAAGCGGCGATCGACATGGTGAATATCTGGTCGCATTCAACGATTGCCCAGAAGCCATCCGCGCCCGGACCAGGCTTCTATGTCATGGGTGGCTCGCGCCGATTGATGCAGCGCGTCGCTGCGCTGAACGGTGACGCCGTCTTCCATACCGATTTCCAAGCCTGCAACACGTATGAAAACGGAGAGGCGGCCGCACGGTCCGTGACTTGTCCCGTCTTGTTCGTCTTGGGTAAAAATGATCTGATGACAATGCCCAGGGCCAGCACGGCATTGCAGGCCGCGATGCCGCATGCCAAGCTTGCCATGCTTGATCGATGTGGTCATGCGCTGATGACGGAGCAGCCGGATGCCGTTCTGGATGCACTGTTCGCATTTGCCAGCAGGCAGACATGATGGGCTGAATCAATATGAAACTTCATTGCAACTCCGCCCGCTCGGCATTAACCTGAAGACAGTTCATCCATGGTAAGGAGAAGAGCATGCCTACGGTATTGAAGGAAAACGAATTTGCCTCGTTTGCGGAGTTCTATCCGGTCTACTTGAGTGAGCACTCCAACCGAACTTGCCGTGAATTGCATTTCGCCGGTTCGACAATCGCGCTGCTGTGTCTTGGCGCGCTGATTCTCACTGGAAATTTCTGGTGGCTGCTCGGCGCGCTGGTATCCGGTTATG
>NZ_DASZBA010000198.1:0-26262 GCF_035944575.1 Noviherbaspirillum sp. | reverse complement strand
GTCAGGCAGATCACCACGCGCTCGAACATCGAAGGCTTGGCGATTTCGATGAAGGTCATCAGGTGCATCCGTTCGTTTTCCGCCTCATCGAGCAACTGCCGGATCCAGCCGTTGTCGTCCTTGATCATTCGCAGTGCCTTCAGGTGTTGCAGCAGGCCGCCCACCATGCCGGGCACGGCGGCGACGGTTTCCAGGACCACCGCCCGGTGCCCGTATCGCCGGGCGAAGAAGCGGTCGGCGAAGAAGCGCAGAAACCGGGTGAAACCGTAGGCGACGCGGTCCGAGATGTCGCGCGGGGGAACATGAACCGGATGGTCGGCTTGCAGGCGCAGGGTACCCATGATGCTCCTTTCAAAAAAGTTAGATAGTCGTTTCCTGGATATGATGTATCGTGTTTTCGCGGAAATAGCCGTACCGCAAGCTGCGCGCTATCCGATCCGCCACCTCCATGACGATCTGTGCATCATCCGCACTGAAGATGTCGTCCACGGTCTGCCTGAAGAGGGACAGCCACCGGCTGAAGTGCGCCTGCTCGATACCTTGCAGCGCCATGTGCTTGCCATACACATCGCTCTGGAATTCGCCCTTGCCCATCAATACTTTCGTCCAGAAGGCAACCATGCGGTCGAGATGGGGATCCCACCTGCCGTCCAGCGATGCATTGAATACCCCGGACAGCACCTTGTCGCGCCGCACCTGCGTATAAAACCGGTCAACCATGGTACGTATCGAAGCTTCCGTTATCGAACAGACTTTCATCACTTTTTCTCCTTGTCATCGTAGGCAATACTGGTAGCCGGGCTACACAAGCTATTCAAATAACATGCATATTTTATGCATATTTAAAATCAAAAATAATGCCCGTCAGGGCTTACAAAAATCGTTATACGGTCACGCCAATTCGGGTTTGGTTTCCTTTGAAGTTCGGATGAAATTCCGGTGCATCATTACGATCTGCTCGCCCACCGCGCCCGTCGTGATGTCAGCCAGGGCGTAGCGGTCCATCGCGTCATAGAAGGCGTTTTTGCCGACCGCGAGCGCGGCGCGTAACAGGCAGTCGCCACGCAACTGGCAGCCGCCGGTTTCGCAATCGACGAGCTCCCCATCGCCTTCAAGCTCACGCAGCACGACGCCGATACGCAGCGTTTTCGGATCGGCATTCAATGTCAGGCCGCCATTGCGGCCCCGCATGGCCTTGACCCATCCGGCGCGTGCCAGCTGGCCCACCACTTTTACGAGATGGTTGGCCGGGATATCGAACTGCTGCGCGATTTCAGCCACCGTTGCCGGAGCGCGATCTTCGCCGGCGCGCGCCAGGTAAATCAGGACACGCAAGCCAATATCGGAAAAACGGGTGAGGCGCATGGTAAGGATGAGTTGGGGGAGTGAATGCACTTTAGCATAATAGGTATTTTAAATGCATATTTAAAGTTACTATGGAGATTCTTTTTATTATTGATTCCTGCAATGCACCGCCTAAGCAATCCGCTATGGCTCTATAGACAGGATGTAAAGCCACCGGTTGCCTGGAAGCCTTTTTCTCATACGTCCAGTCGGCGGACAACTATTTGAGATAAAACAATCGACGCTGGCGTTGATGAAGAAACTATCAATATGGTGCGAGTGCCGAACCATCATATGAAACGCGACAACACACCATTGCCAGCCAAGCCTGTCCCGCCGGGTAACAGCCGGCAGGGCGCCGCGAAAACCCCTGAACCGGCCAAGATGCCGCCACGCAAGGCATGGCTTCTGTTCGCAATTATCCTGTTCGTCAACTATCTGTTGATGAAGGTGTTCTTCCCGGACGAGAACGCTCCCGTTACCGTGCCCTATACGGTCTTCAAGGAACAGGTGGCGAGCGGCAACGTCAAGTCGATCTACAGCAAGGGAGCGAGCATCGAAGGCCGTTTCGCGGCGCCGGTCACATGGCCGCCTCCGGCGACCAGCGACGATCAGAAAAAGGAACCGCCTCCCGGGCCGCTGCCGGCAACGCCCAGCCGGACCTCGCAAACCTTTACCACCACGCTGCCGACCTTTGTCGGTCCGGACTTCGAGGATTTCCTCATCGCCAACAAGGTCGAGATCAGCGCCGTGCCGATCCAGACCGGGAGCGGCTGGGCCACGCTTCTCTACGGCTTCGGCCCCGCGCTGCTCATCATCGCCTTCTACGTCTGGCTATACCGCCGGGCGGCGCAGGGAGGCGGCATCGGCGGCGGATCGATGTTCGGTATAGGCAAAAGCAAGGCACGGCGCTACGACCAGGAGCAGGATTCGCGGGTCACGTTCAACGACGTGGCCGGTATCGATGAAGCGGAGAACGAACTCGTCGAGATCGTGGACTTCCTGAAGGACCCGGGAAAATATACCCGGCTGGGTGGCGCGGCGCCGAAGGGCGTGCTGCTGGTCGGCGCGCCGGGAACCGGGAAGACGCTGCTGGCAAGAGCGGTTGCGGGAGAGGCCGGCGTGCCATTCTTTTCGATGAGCGCGGCGGAGTTCGTGGAAATGATCGTCGGCGTCGGTGCGGCAAGGGTGCGTGATCTTTTCAAGCAGGCACGCGAAAATGCGCCGGCGATCATCTTCATCGATGAACTCGATTCGATCGGTCGCGCTCGGGGCCAGGTCGCGTTCGGTGGCTCCAGCGAACAGGAGCAGACACTGAACCAGATCCTCACTGAAATGGACGGATTCTCCAGCCGCGAGGGGATCATCGTGCTCGCCGCGACCAACCAGCCGGATGTGCTCGACAAGGCATTGATGCGGCCGGGACGGTTCGATCGTCGTGTCGTGGTCAATCTGCCAGACAAGACCGGGCGCGAAGCCATTCTTACCGTGCATACCCGCAAGGTGCCTCTTGCGAAGGACGTCAATCTGTCCGAACTGGCCGCGGCGACGCCGGGATTGTCCGGCGCGGATCTGCGGAATCTTGTCAATGAAGCGGCGCTGCTGGCTGCCCGCCGTGAGCAGAACGACGTGCGGCAGAAGGATTTCATGGACGCACTGGAAAAAATCGTGCTCGGTCCGGAGCGGCCAATCCTGCTGAGCGAGGCAGACCGCGAGCGCATCGCGTACCACGAAAGCGGGCACGCGATCCTTGGGCTGGTGGTGCCGGGTGCCGACCCGGTGCACCGCGTCACCATCGTTCCGCGCGGACAGGCGCTCGGCGTTACCTACCAGCGGCCGCAGACCGACCGATACAACTATCCGGAGCAGTATCTGCGGGCAAGGATCGTCGGCATGCTGGGCGGCCGCGTCGCGGAGGAAGTCGTGTACGGCACGCGGACTACCGGGGCCGAGAACGACATCGAACAGGCCACCAATCTTGCCCGCAGCATGGTTACTCGCTGGGGCATGAGCGACGAGCTCGGCATGGTGCAGCTGGCGCCGCGCCACAATCCATTCCTCGGCGGGCCGGTCGGGAGTGGCGAGAAACCCTTCAGCGATGAAACCGCGCGCCTGATCGATCTGGAAGTGCAGCGGATCATCAACGAGAGCCACAGCGAAGCCACGCTGCTGCTGCAAAAGCACCGAAGGGAGCTGGATGCGCTGGTGCGCGCTCTGCTGGAACGGGAGACGCTCGATGAACAGGAAATCCTCGCCGTCACCGGCTTGCCACCCGCGCCTGCGCTAACGAATCATCGCGTGCCTGTATTCGACGCCCGTAGCCCGAGCCAATCGCCCGTATAACTCCACGACGGTTCGCGGCTGCCGTGAAGTCGGGCGTCGAACCGTTTCCACGTCCGTCGCCCGGATGAGCCGGTACATCGTGCAGACGCATTCGTTGCCCCGATATGGCCGGAAAGATCAAGGCGAGCATCCAGACTCCATAAGCCAACGCGGCTTGCAGTGGGTGAAGCACAGGGATATATCCAATGCTATTCGACCATATGAAGCCTGTAAGCGGTTGTTGGTCCATATGGATGAATGCATAAGACGTACAACACAACCGCTGGCGGGAACACCTTGCTAAAGATGGATCCGGATACCGGACATATTCTTCTATTGCTATTGCGCCCTGGCGAGGGAAATGCTTCCGGCTGAAGCGCATGCCAATCCAGCCTCACACAGCCAGGGCATCCAGGACAAACGGTTGCCGTCGGCAGGAAGGAAGCGATTTGCCGGACCGGGGTTGGCAACCCCGCAGCCCTCCGGCGATGTGGCATTTCTGAAGAATGCAATAGTTTCCCGGCGGATATTCTCTTATGATGTGCAAAGCCACACCGGCTTTAGGCAAAATGCCAACACATTGCATGCACTATGTCCACGTTTCCTACACCGCCCTCCGAGCCGCAGATTTCCGTCGCATCGAATCGCAGGACGTCGATCATTTATACCGTTCTGATCTTTGCGCTCGTCCTGGTACTGGCCTGCGTGCATGTGTACTGGCGCGCATACAAGGATTCGCTGTCAGCCGGGATGGAAAGCAATCGCAGCCTGGCTGTCGCCCTGGAAGAACATGCGCAGCGGAGCTTCGACTCGGTGGAGCTTACGCTGGAGACCATCGCAAAGGAGCTGAAGGGTGTCGATGTGGCGAACTGGAATCCCGGCCGGGCGGAATGGGAAAGCTACCGGGCATACGCGCTGCGGCAACCCCAGGTCAGTTCCATCGCCGTCATTGATAAACATGGGGACATCCGCTTGCTGACGACGGATTATCCCTGGGCCAGGTTCTCGACCGTCGACCGGGAGTTCTTCAAGGCGCACCGGGATCAGGGGGAACGGCTCCACCTGAGCGCGCCGATCGTCAGCCGATTCAACGGCAAGCCGATATTCACGCTCGGCTTGAGGCTGGAGGACAAGCAGGGCCGCTTCAACGGGGTGCTGCTGGCATCGATGGAGATAAATTACTTCAGCAAGTTCTACCGTTCCCTCGACCTGGGACCGAACGGCAGCGTCGCGCTCATCCGGCGCGACGGCAAGACTCTGCTGCGTGAACCCGCCAGCCCGAACAACATATCGCCGGACCTGGGCAAGGACAAGGTGTTCACCGAGCTGATACCGAAATCGCCGGTCGGCACTTTCAGCAACACTTCCCCTTTCGACAATCAGCCGAGAATCGCCGCCTATCGCGTATCCAGCCACAGCCCATTCGTGGTCGTGGCGACGAAATCGGTGTCGGAGCTGTTGAGCCCGGTGAAGAAGCGGGCGGTTTGGGGCTTTATTGCCCTGTCGGCCGTGCTGAGCATGATGTTCGTATTCACCCGCCTGTTGTTGAAGGGCCTGGACCGGGAGGAGCGGCAGAAAAATGAGCTGATCTCAGCCCGCGACTTCGCGGAATCCATTCTGGATTCGGTCGACGCCCACATCGCCATCGTCGACCGGAACGGCATCATCCGCCGCACCAACTCCGCATGGCGTGAATTCGCGAAGGCCAATGGATATCGAAAAGATCCGTCATTCGTTGGTGAAACCTATTTCGCATCGGTGGAAAACGGCGAAGCGCAGGGCAGTCCTGATGTGGCGGCAGGCATCCGCAGCGTGATGGCGCGTAGCACGAGTTCCTTCGAGGCGGAGTATCCATGCCATTCGCCGGACACCAGGCGCTGGTTCAACCTGCGGGTCAGGCCATTGCGGAAAGTCGACGGGACGGTGGTCATTGTCCATGAAGACGTCAGCCGGCTGAAACTGATCGAGGAGGAACTTCGCCAGCTGGCCTCGCATGACGCGCTGACGGGCCTGCTCAACCGCCGCGCGTTGCTGGAAGTCGGCGAAATCGAATTCGGCCGCGCCCGGCGGTACGGCTATCCGCTGTCGATCATTCTGCTGGACTGTGACCATTTCAAGCGCGTCAACGACAGCTTCGGCCATGACGTCGGCGACAAGGTGCTCGTGCGCTTTGCCGCGATACTGAATGACGCCATCAGGGATGCCGACCATGTCAGCCGGCTCGGCGGCGAAGAGTTCGTCGTCGTCCTGCCGCACACATCGCTCGACGGCGCCATGCAACTGGCCGAAAGATTGCGGCTGTCGATCATGGACACGCCGATCAAGGCAGGCAGCGCGGAGATCTGGTGCACCGCGAGCTTCGGGGTCGCGGAGCTCACAACCGAAGTTCTTACTTTTACCAACCTGCTCAACATTGCGGACAAGGCGATGTACAAAGCCAAGGCGTCCGGGAGAAATCGTGTTGCCTCGAAAACGGTCGTGAGCGAGTTGATACGGGAACGCGCATAACGCAATACACAGATCGCTCGAGCCGATCCGCGAACATGAAGCTGAACGCTCTTCGGCTCCTTCATACATACCTTCCATCCATTCGGACCAAGCCGTTTCGCTAGTGACCGAGAGCAATTTCGCTCCTGACCGAACGCATTCCCATTCTCCAGCACCGCACAATATCCGGAAATTGGCACCGGTTGCACTGCATCGTGCATCGGAAGTTGATGCAGTCGATAGCGGACAAATTTATTGTGAACCAGTCAAGTCAAACAATGATCTGATTGCATGTTGGTTAGTGCCGGCTTACAGCTTGATCCCCAGACCGGAATGACGCAAAGCCCGTGGGCTATCCCGCTGCCGTCTGTCACCGGACAACGGCATCGCGGTCGCGATGCATGGACGAAGCGGAGCGCGTTGACGGCCAGAAACAAAATACATAGGCGTGTTGCGGCGACAGGGCGGGGCATCCCAGTCTGTCGCCCACCGCCAGTCCTCATTTTCCGAAAAGCAAAGAAAAAGTAATGACGCTCCCTCCCAAGTTCAGCAATCCCGTCGCCCCCACTGTTCTGAAACCCTCGGTCATACGCGAAGGCCACCCGTTTCCTCTCGGTGCCACCTGGGACGGACTTGGCGTGAACTTCGCCCTGTTCTCCGCGCACGCCACCAAGGTCGAACTCTGCCTGTTCGATATTGACGGGGTAAGGGAGATCGAACGGATCGAGTTGCCCGAATACACCGATGAAGTCTGGCACGGCTACCTGCCGGCCGCGCGCCCCGGGACGGTCTACGGCTACCGAGTTTACGGTCCCTATGAGCCGGACGCCGGCCACCGCTTCAATCCGAACAAGCTGCTCATCGACCCCTACGCAAAGCAGCTAGTCGGCGACCTGACCTGGGGACCCGAAGTCTTCGGATACACGCTTGATTCGCCGGACAAGGACCTTTCCTTTGACGAACGCGATAGCGCGCACCTGGTGCCCAAGTGCCGCGTCATCGATCCCGCCTTCACATGGGGCAACGCGCCGCGGCCGCGGATCCAATGGGAAAACACCGTCTTCTACGAAATGCATGTCAAGGGATTCACCGCCCTCAACGAGCGTGTGCCCAAGGAGATGCGCGGCACCTTCATGGGACTGGCCCAGTCCGAGGTGGCGGCTTATCTGCGTGCGCTCGGCATCACAACCGCGGAGCTGCTCCCGGTGCATTCCTTCATCAACGACAGCTATCTCATTGAGAAGGGCCTGAAGAATTATTGGGGATATAACTCCATCGCCTTCTTCGCGCCGCATTCCGCCTATCTCTCATCGCCGTTCGCGAACGAATTCAAGGAGATGGTGAACCAGTTTCATGCGGCAGGTATCGAGGTCATTCTCGACGTCGTCTACAACCATACGGCGGAAGGCAACGAGCTTGGGCCGACCCTGTCGCTCAAGGGCATCGACAATGCCAGCTACTACCGCCTGATGCCGGACAACAAGCGCTTCTACATCAACGACACGGGCACAGGCAATACCGTCAATCTCTCGCATCAGCGCGTGCTGCAGATGGTGACCGATTCCCTGCGCTATTGGGCGCAGGAGATGCGGGTCGACGGTTTCCGCTTCGACCTTGCCACCATCCTCGCGCGCGAGCCGTATGGTTTCGACGAGGGCGGCGGCTTCCTCGATGCATGCCGCCAGGATCCGGTGCTGTCGAGCGTCAAGCTTATCGCCGAACCATGGGATATCGGGCCGGGCGGCTACCAGGTTGGCCAGTTTCCGCCAGGCTGGGCCGAGTGGAACGACAAGTTCCGCGATACGGTCCGCGCATACTGGAAAGGCGACGAAGGCAAGCTGGCCGACTTCGCCTCGCGCGTTTCCGGCTCCGGCGACCTGTTCAACAAGCGCGGCCGCAGGTCCTGGGCCAGCGTGAATTTCATCTGCGCGCACGACGGTTTCACGCTGAACGACCTCGTGTCCTACAACGACAAGCATAACGAAGCCAATGGCGAGGAGAACCGCGACGGGCATTCCAACAACCATTCATGGAACCACGGTGTGGAAGGGCCCACCGACGATCCGGAAATCAAGGCGGTGCGCGAGCGGCAGAAGCGCAACCTGATGGCGACCCTGGTACTGTCGCGCGGCACGCCGCTGATATTGTCGGGCGACGAAATCGGCAATTCGCAACGCGGCAACAACAATGCCTATGCGCAGGACAACCCGATCAGCTGGCTGGAATGGGAGAAGATATCGTCCGACGACCGCACCATGCTGGAATTCACCCGCCGGCTGCTGGCGATCCGGAAGAACTTCCCGATCCTGAATCGCGGCCGGTTCCTGACCGGCAACTACAATGAGGACCTGGGCGTCAAGGATGTCACCTGGCTGGCGCCGGATGCGAGCGAGATGACCGACGGGCAATGGGAGGACACCAATGCCAAGTGCTTCGGCATGCTGCTCGACGGACGCGCCCAGGCGACAGGCATCAAGCGGCTGGGATCGGATGCCACCTTGCTGATCGTGTTCAATGCCCACCATGACGTGGTCATGTTCACGCTGCCGTCGGTACCGGACGGGAAGCATTGGGTGGCGCTCATCGATACCAACGATCCCGATCGCGTCGAGCGGCCCACCTTCGATTTCGGCCACTGCTATGAAGTCACCGGCCGCTCGCTGCTGGTATTTGCCCTGGCAAACGGCGATCGGCAGCTATGGCATCTGCATGAGCCGAAGAACTTTCCGGATGATATCGACGGATGGATAGGCCGGCACAGGGATCACGCTACCGGCACGTCGGTCGAGGAGGCATCACGTGAAGGGCAGGCCGAGCGCTAGCAGGACAGGTGACGGCTCGTACTTGAGAAAGGCACCGAAGACACGGAGATTGCAATCATGCCGGCAGGGCAGGCGTAGGAACTTCCTCTATACCTGCCCATCCAACCGGCATTGAATATTTGACAAGGTTGCGTTTCCATGAAAAATCCATTGCTTCTCAAGAAGGCCAAATTCAGCCTGATGCTTGTCGCGGTCGCCCTCGGCAGCGCCGCTTGCAGTCTTCCCAACAAGCCTGTCACGCAGGCGGCCGCCGTCGCATCCAAGCCCATCACGGATGGCGAGATCCTGCAAATCATGAGTACCGTCAACGAAGGCGAGATCAAGCAGGCGCGCATCGCGATGGAACGCTCGACCAATCCGGCCGTGCGCGAGGCAGCCCAGCGCATCATCACCGACCATACCGCGATGGACAAGCAGATTGCATCGCTTTCCACCTCGACCGGCATCAAGCCCGACGATAGCCCGCTCAACAGTGGCCTGCGCATGCAGGCCAATTCCATCGCCGAAAATCTGACGAAGCTGTCGGGCACCAAACTTGATTGCACCTACTTCGAGAAGCAGGCGGAACAGCACGCGCTGACGGTCAAGACAGTTCGGGGCCAGTTGATGCCGGCGGCGAACCGGCCCGAAGTCCGAAGCTTCCTTACCGCTTCGCTGCCCGCCCTGGAGCACCACCAGCAAACGGCACAAGCGGCACGGTCCGCGCTGCCTGCATGCTGAACCGTTAGCTGCGGGCTGATTGCCCAGGCGCCGGCACGCAGGCCGGCGCCGATGAGTCGTTTTCATGCCCGCGACGCAACACGGCACCAGACCAGGTATCGCCGCATGAGAAATTCCTCCAAGGTATTTTCATTCACGCACCGAACCGCCGCAACCACGGGCGGATAGTGTCCTCTCTCCCGGATCATTCCTACTTACCCGGCATGGCAAGCCACCATGATGCTTTCCCACCCATTATTCGAAGCGGTTTTCAGAAGTTACCCGATCAGCATATGCTTGCTTTCCCCGACTCCCGAAGCAACCATCCTTGACGTCAACGACGCTTTCCTGAAAACCTCCTCGCGCAAGCGTCAGGATCTGATCGGTACGAGTGTTTTCGATGCCTTTCCTGCAAATCCCGATGATCCCGACGATACAGGGGAGGCCGATCTGCGTCGCTCCCTGTCCCGCGTCCTTGCCACAGGCAAGCCGGATACCATGCCGGCGCAGCGTTATCCCATCCGCATTGAGTCGCCCACCGGAGAGGTGCGGTACGACGAGCGCTACTGGAGCGCGATGAATACGCCGGTTTTTGGCAAGGACGCGCAAATGCGCTGCATCGTGCACAGCACCGAAGATGTTACCGGCCGGATGCGGTCGGACATCGCCAGAAACGAAAGCGAACGACGGTTCCGCGCCCTGCTCGCAGCGACGGCGGATGTGATCTACCGGATGAGTGCCGACTGGACCCGGATGTGCCTGCTCGACGAGAGCGGCTTCCCGAAAGACAGATCCGATCGCGGCCATGTCTGGCTGGAGGAGGCTATTCCTCCCGACGACCGGCCCTTGGTTTGCGATGCCATCAGGAAGGCCATCCGCGGCAAGACGATTCTTGAGCTGGAGCATCGTGTGTTCCGGACGGATGGAACCATCGGCTGGGCGCACTTGAAGGCGGTGCCCATGATGGATGCACAAGGCGACATCTACGAATGGATAGGCGCCTCCAGCGATATCACCGGCCGCAAGCGCGCGGAGGAGGCGCTGAATCTGGCGGACCGGCGCAAGGACGAGTTCCTTGCAATGCTCGCGCATGAGCTGAGAAATCCGCTGGCCCCTATCGGCGCGGCGGCGGAACTGCTGCAATTTGCGAGGCTCGATGAAGCGCGCGTGCGTCAAACCAGCGAGGTCATCGTCCGGCAGGTGAATCACATGACAGGCCTGATCAATGACCTGCTGGACGTGTCGCGGGTTACGCGGGGCATGGTCGAGCTGGACAATGCCCCGCTGGACATCGCGCGCGTCGTGACCGATGCGGTGGAACAGGTGATGCCGCTCATCCGATCGCGGCGCCACCATCTGCGAATGGAACTTGCGCCGGACACGACCATGGTTCTGGGGGACATGAAACGCCTCGTGCAGGTGGTCGCCAACCTGGTAGGCAATGCGGCCAAGTTCACGCCGGACGGCGGATATATCGCGGTGCGGACTGAAGTGCATGAGGATCGTGTCGTGCTGGAAGTGGTCGACAACGGCATCGGCATGGCGCCGGAGACGGTCGCGCGCGTGTTCGATCTGTTTGCGCAGGCGGAAAGAACTTCGGATCGATCGATGGGCGGATTGGGCCTCGGACTTGCGCTTGTGAAACGCCTGGTCGAACTGCATCAGGGATCGGTTTGCTGCACGAGCCAGGGAATCGGCGAGGGAAGCAGGTTCACCGTCTGCCTTCCGCGCCTGGCCGAATCTGCGCACTCCGACCGGTGCCACGCTGCGCAAAAGGTCCTCGGTAGGGCAAAACCCTTGCGCATACTCGTCGTGGACGACAATGTCGATGCCGCGCTCATGCTGGCAATGCTGCTTGAATCGCTGGGGCATGAAGTGCTCATGGAACATGGTTCAAGGCGCGCGCTGGAGCGCGCCAGGCTGGAGAAACCGGATGTGTGCATCCTGGATATCGGCTTGCCCGACATGGATGGCAATGAGCTTGCGCAGCGGCTCCGCAGACAGGGCGGGACCAGCGGCGCCGTCCTCATTGCGGTCACGGGATATGGCCAGGACAAGGACCGTGAATATGCCCTGGCGGCCGGCTTCGATCATCACCTGGTGAAGCCGATCGACACCGAACGGCTTTCCACGATCCTGGCAAAAACAGCGACGCTTTCCGTATCCGACACGATGCCCTCGTCGTTGCCGTAGAAAAGGGCTCATGGCGGCAAGGCGGGTTGCGGCACTCGTCGTGCGAGGCTAACAGCGGCTATTGCAGCCGCAGGATTTGCTGCGCTGCATCGAACGCCGCCGGTGCCGGTAAACAAAAATAACGGCGAAGCCTGCGGCGACCGCCGCCGCCATGCCGACATGCCAGCCGGTCGCAAGCGTGCCGAGGCCGGTAATGCCGAGCCAGGCCAGCATGGGCCCGAGCAGCGGCAGGCTGATACAGCATGCCGCGCAGGCAGCAACCGTTGCGCCAGCCGCTCCCATCGCGGTCGTCCTGTTCTTCCGGATGCCAAGCTTCCTGTCCTTGATTTCCATGATTTCTCCTTTGTGGTGAGCGGCGAATCAAACCGCTTGCATGAAAGGTACGACCTCAAGTAACTTCAGGTGCAAGAACTTTTTTAAAGGGGGGCTGATGTCCCGGCAGAAGCTGACGATAGGCGCGCTGTCCGCGCAAACCGGTTCCAACATCCCGACCATCCGGTATTACGAGCAGATAGGCCTGCTCCCCAAGCCGGAGCGGGCTGCAAACGGACACCGTTATTACCGGGAAGCCGATCTCAAGCGACTTACTTTTATCAGGCGGTGCCGGGAATTCGGCTTTCCGATCGACCAGGTGAGGGCATTGGTCGGCCTTTTCGACGAAGGCGATCAATCGTGTACCGATGTGCGCGACATGGCGCAGGCCCATCTGGATGCGGTACGGGTGAAACTGGAAAGCCTGCGCCAGCTCGAAACAAGCCTGCTGGAATTCGTGGAAAGCTGCACCGAAGCATGTAATGGGGGCGCAACCCGGGACTGCGTCATCATCGGCGATCTGTCGGAACCAGGATCGAACCGAACACAGGACCGGCAGATGCAGGGTTGCGGCGGTCTCTCAAGCAACGGGCCGGCGGGAAAGATGACTGTCACCGAACTGAAGCGAGGTTGACGATGGAGTGGACCGCATTGCCGCGCGCCTTCGGTTTGTTCCTCGCCACCGCGGTCGCCGAGCTGGTGGGTTGCTATCTGCCGCTGCTCTGGCTGACCGGAAAAGCATCCGCCTGGCTGCTGGTCCCGGCGGCGGCGAGCCTGATGATCTTCGTCTGGCTGCTGACGCTGCATCCCGCGGCCAGCGGGCGGGTCTATGCCGCGTACGGCGCGGTGTATATCGCGACCGCGCTGGGCTGGTTATGGATTGTCGACGGCATCACGCCGACGTGGAGCGACTATGCAGGTGTCGGTTTGGCGCTGCTGGGGGCGGCGGTCATCGGGTTTGGGCAACGGGCGGGGTAGGGTGGCGGAATGGGCCGCCTGTTAACGGCGAGGTGAAAAGGTTGTAAGCAAGCCAGCTCCTTCCTCCGCTCGGAGGGAAGGAGCCGACTGGCAGTGGTTTCGACATCGTCTTCTTGGCGCTTCGTCAAAAAACGGAGCACACCCCGATTCCTTCCAGCACTCACAGCCACCCCATCCCAACTCCAATCGCCAAGCAAACCCGACCTCGCCACCGAATCATTCTCTTAAGCCTACGGTCTAAGCAGAGCAACCAACTCCCGCTTCACCCTCATCATGAACCCTCCACGCTTCTTATTCCTAGGCATCACCGCCTTGCTTCCCCTGTCCGTCGCCGCCGCACCCGCATTACCGGTCGAATGGAAGGACATCGCGGAGATCGCAACCGGGCCCGGGGAGAAGGGGCCGTGGGAGCAAAACAATTCCCGCTATAACTATGTCGACGATCCGACGGCGATGCTCGACCCGCGCGGCAATGCGGCTGTCGCCTGGGTGGACCAGTCGCGCAAGGATGTGTTTTTCCAGCGTATCTCCGCCGATGGCGACAGGCAGCCCGCCGAGCCGGTGAATGTTTCGCGCAGCGGCGCCACGTTTTCCTGGATTCCGAGGATGGCGCGGGCGCCGGAATCGCCGGACCGCATCTATGTGCTGTGGCAGGAAATCATCTTCTCCGGCGGCTCCCACGGCGGGGACATGCTGTTCGCCCGCTCGGACGACGGCGGCGCAACCTTTTCGGAGCCGGTCAATATTTCGAGCTCGGTCGGCGGCGACGGCAAGGGAAGGATCAATGCCAAGGTCTGGGCGAACGGCAGCTATGACATCGTTGCGGGACCGGACGGCGTGCTGTATGCGGCATGGACCGAATACGACGGCCCCTTGTGGTTCAGCCGCTCGACGGACGGCGGCAAAAGTTTCACGCCGCCGCGGCGGATCACCGGAGGCGGGAACGGCAAACCGGCGCGTGCTCCCTCTCTTGCGCTCGGCAAGGATCGTACGCTTTACCTCGCATGGACAACTGGCGAAAACGACAACGCCGATATCCTGGTGACGCGCTCCGGCGACGGCGGCGCAACGTTCGCCGAGCCGCAGCCCGTTGCGCCGGGAAGGGGATACGCCGATGCGCCCAAGCTCGCGGTGTCGCCGGACGGTGTGCTGCATCTCGTTTACGCGCAGAGCCGGGGCGGCCCGTTCGACAAATACCATATCCGGTATACCCGATCTGCCGACGGGCGAAAGTTCGAGGCGCCGCGCGACATATCGACACCGCTTCCGGGCGGCGTCGACAGCGCCGCTTTTCCTTCTTTCGGTACGGACGAAGCGGGCCGCTTGTACGTGGTGTATGAACTCTTTCCCGATTATCGGGAACGCCCACGAGGACTCGGCATGACGATATCCGCCGACGGAGGAAAGACGTTCGCCGCGCCGGCGGTGGTGCCGCACAGCGGCGACCCGGCCGGGGGCGGAAACGGCAGCCACCAGGGACTGTTGATGGCGAAGCTGGCCGTGAACGGTAACGGCGGCATCGCGATCGTCAACAGCAGCCTTGCACAGGACAAGAAAAGCCGGATATGGCTGATCCGCGGAGAAATGGCGCCCGCCGGCCAAGGCCGGTAGCGCGGGTGCATGCCTTGGTGATTCACGTCGCACAGCAATTTCCTGAATTGTTCCTGGACGCGCCATCGCCGACAGGACGCCCGTTGACCGGAAAGCGTGGAAGCCGTGTCGCCGCCGGCATATCCGGTCGTTCTCTCAGCGTCCATATCCATCACGATATTGATCCTTATGCTGTCGCGATGTCGTTTATGTAATACGCCTGTCATGCCATGCGCACGGCGCTATCCCGATGTGCTTCTGTGTCGTGGCCGATGCAACTAAATGTTTAGCGCCGCAACGAAATCGAGAAACTGAAAGCCTTGATTCTGGTCTTAGTTATGACACGATGCGCAGCCGGTTCGAATGACTGTATGCGCATACTGCCGGATTTTATGATGAGGTGCCGGCACGCTGTTATGTTTAGTGCGCGATAGGTCTGCTAGCGTACGGAACTAAGTAAACCGCGGTGGCAAGATTGATCTCATATTCCCCCTTCTGCGATTGCTTTAGCGATGACTACTGCCGCACCCACTCCCGTGTTCAATGCCAGGGACGCCAAGATGCGTTTCGGTCAGCTTCTGGATGCCGCGATGAACTCGCCGGTCGCCATTACCCGGAACAACCGACACGTCGCGTACATCATTTCCAAGCGCGACTTTGACGCCATGGCGACGCGCATGGCGGCGCTGGAGGCGCGGCTGGCGGAGGCGGAGGCAGATCACGCGGCATTCGAACTGGCGCTGCGGGCGAATGCGGAGTCGGTCGCATCCCTTCTTCCCGTACAGGAAGTCGCGCTGCATTATTGATGCTTTGCCGGCCTGCCCCGCGACCGGCGACGCAGGCGCCCATCTGATCGATCGCACAGACCGCCAGCCGCGTCGCCGTGCCGGCCTTGCCACGCCCCGGCGGCATGCAGTCCGGCGCCAAACCCGCGAAACTCTTCGGTGATAACATCGGCAGGATCATTCCAGCCGCATTCCATTCCACCGAGGAGACAGCACATGAGTTCGAACACGGAAAAGACAGCGCTGCAACTGCGCTCACTCGTCAAACGCAGCGGCGAACTGGAACTGTCGCTCGCCCGGGTTCCCATACCGACACCCGGACCCGACGAAGTTCTGGTCCGCATCGAAGCTTCTCCCATCAATCCATCCGACATCGGGCTCCTGTTCGGCGCGGCCGACATGAGCGCCGCGAAAGCGACCGAAACGGCCGACGGCCCGGTGGTCACCGCGCCTATTCCCGAAAAGGGGATGAAAAGCATGGCAGCCCGGGTCGATATGTCCATGCCGGTCGGGAATGAAGGCGCCGGCGTGGTGGTCGGCGCCGGCACCTCCGACGCGGCGCAGCAATTGATGGGGAAAACGGTCGCGATATTGGGTGGCGCGATGTACGCGCAGTACCGTTGCGTGCCGGTGGAGCAGTGCCTGCCGCTGCCGCCCGGGGCGGCCGCCGCCGAAGGCGCATCGTCCTTCGTCAACCCGCTGACGGCGCTGGGCATGACGGAAACCATGCGTGCCGAAGGGCACAAGGCGCTCGTGCATACGGCGGCCGCCTCCAACCTCGGCCAGATGCTGAACCGGATCTGCCTGCAGGACGGAATCGACCTCGTCAATATCGTGCGCTCGCAGGAGCAGGTCGACCTGTTGAAGAAAAACGGCGCGAAGTACGTCTGCAACTCCAGTTCAGAGAACTTCATGCAGGAACTGACGGATGCACTGGCCGAGACCGGCGCCACCATCGCCTTCGACGCCATCGGCGGCGGCAGGCTTGCCGGACAGATCCTGAGCTGCATGGAAGCGGCGGCCAACCGGACCGCCAAGGAATACAGCCGCTACGGATCGACGACGTTCAAGCAGGTCTACATCTACGGCAGTCTGGATAACCGCCCGACGGAAATCGTCCGCGACTTTGGCATGACCTGGGGCATGGGCGGCTGGCTGCTGTTTCCCTTCCTGCAGAAGATTGGCCCGGCGAATGTGGCGCGGCTCAAGCAGCGTGTCGCCGCCGAACTGAAAACCACCTTCGCCAGCAACTATACGAAAGAGGTATCGCTGCAGGAGGCGCTGAGCCTGGAAGCGATCGCCGCCTACGGCAAGCGCAGCACCGGCACGAAATACCTGATCAATCCTTCAAAGGGGATGGCGGAACGGTGACCGGCCGGCGAGGCGGCTGTCGCGCCGCAGTCGACTTCCTGCCGCAGTAAATGAAAAAGGCTCCGCAAATGCGGAGCCTTTTTACTTGTGCCGGACGATTCAGATTGCGGTGACGCAGGCAGCCAGGATCGCAAGTGAGGAAACCCCGACGACTACGGCGGTAGTGCGAATCATCAGGTCGGCAATGTCACGGAGAAGCATGGTGGAATCAAGGAAAATTGGTTGGAAGCTCTACGTTAGCAAGTACGTTTCCCATAAGCAAGGCACAAAGAATAAGCTTTTGCGCACTGTTGCAAATTAGCCGCTTCCGTCTTGTGCTTTCAACAGGCGGCCGGAGTTGCGGCCGTTGCTCTCGTACATGGCAGGTGCGCCGGATTGCGATGCGGAATACGCTGGCGGGAGTGGAAGATGAGGAGAAGAAGCCGACCGGCATCATCCTTCGCCGGATGATGCCGTGTCCATTGGCAGATTTGGTAGTCTGTTTGCCGATATGAACGACCTGCAGCGGCGGCTTATTGTCCTGACGAGGTCTGACCGCGCACCTGCAGATTATTGAATACCTGCTGTACGCCACTAACCTTTAGCGCGGCCTGGCCGGCATCCTCTTTCTGTTGTTGGCCATCGATGAAGCCGGACAGGATCACTACGCCCCTATGCGTCTCGACATTCACGTTCTGCGCACCGGCTATCCCTTCCGTCCTGGCAATATCCTGCTTGATGCGGGCTGCAAGCTGTGCATCGGGATTCTGGGTTGACGAAGCACAAGCGCTGAGTAACAGTGATGCGCCGAGCAACAGCCCGGCAGTCAGACTGGTAGTTTTCATGACAACTCCTTTTCATTGTTGGGTGAGATTTGTCCAGCCCGAAATGAAGGGCATACCTGCTGATACAGCTTCAAGGATGTAAAGTTCCATTCTTTCAGCGAAGTGTCCATTTCCCTTTCTTTTTGCCAAGCCGGTTCCGGTTGCCGCAAGGAGGCTGGCAACTACGTCCTCTTGCCGCGAAGACGTTCGCCTTCACCCTTTTGCGGCGACATCGTCACATCCTTGTTCAGGCCGAGTTCTTCCTGCACCTGCGGCGATGACCCCAGCGGAGCATGGCCGGCGCGCATGGCTTTGTCCCGCCACCAGAGCTTGACGCCATTCCAGCGATACGACGGGGGCTGGTAGCCGTAGGCCCGGTACTTGCCTGGCGGGACCTTGCCCTTGGCGGCGACGAAGCCGGCAAAGCGCGCCGTCCAGGCATCGAACTCCGCGAGAAACGCCGTATCCCGGGCCATATGTTCAGCCTGGGTGTCGCTGTAAATTTTGCCGCTGCCGAAGCTCTGGTAATGCCAGAGTTCGTTCGGCACCTCGATTCCGGAAAACCGGGATTGCCACACCAGCGGCGCGTAGGTTTCCCGCTGGTCTTTCGGTTCTTCGTCCGGATTGAAGTAGTGCGCATGCGCCGTGCCGATGTAACGCGGCCGACCCGACGCATCGCGCTCCTCTGCGGCGTCGTCGCCATAACAGAAGAAACCTGCGCTGCGTCCTTCCAGGTGGTTGAGCGCCAGATCCTTCCATTCAGGCGCATGCTCCAGCCGCATCGCCAGCTCCGGGTTTTTGTGCTCGATCAGTTCCTCTCGCGGATTGCCGCCGTTCATGCACACCAGGCGGTCGAACATCAGCTTCAGGTTGGACGTGGGACCATACCAGTTCACCGGCCCGATGATTGCCCAGGCGTCGGCCAGGTCCAGGCGCGCATACATGTTGAGGTCCCACATCAGGTCGGGCTCGTCCTTGTTGTCCTTCTCGTAGCAGTTGCAAGGCCACACGCACAGCGACATCGCCGTCGATGCGCAGGCATTGCAGCTCTGGATGCGCGCGCGGGCGTACACGTTGCCAAGATCTTCGCAGTCAATCTCCCATTCCTGCGGCAGCCTCTCCGCCATGCGCAGCATCAGCATGCGTGATTTGGAATCGACGCCGGGGCAGTTGTACTGCCGGCGGTCGGAGCCGGAAATGATGAGCACGCGGAAGGGGCGTTCATCCGGGGACAGGCGGCCGTTTTCGTCGTTTGGTTTCATGGGGGAAGGCGATAGGGCAATTTATCTTAGGTGACCACTCCGCCGGATGCGGATCTGTCGCGCAGAAAAAGAACCCGCTCATTGAGCGGGCCAAGTCCAACTTCCTGGGGCAAACATTGTATGAAGCGGTTAAGCGGCTCTAACGGGCCGCAGAGAAAACCGGACCGTCACAATCAAGCGCTGTAAGGCGGAATGCAGTAGCTCCGGACAGCACATTTTCTTCGACAGGCTCACGCAAGTGCCATACCAAGCCTAACCGGATGCCAGGCAGGAAAGACGAACCGGAGTCACCGCAGTTATCCTCCTCGCTAAATCCTGGCGCCGGGTATGCGATGTATCCTATTTCTGGACGCTCATATCCACCATGCACTTCGTAACTATTACGCGACGCATGTAGATTTTGTACTGGACGAACCATAAGCGATGCGGCGTTTCTTTTTCCCTCAATGCATCAACCATCCGTCAATTCTTAAAACAGTCCTCCCGCCTGGTCCGACGACGGACGATACAGCCGAACCACCTCATCCCCCTGATGGCCATCCCCGGCAGGCGCCGAGATATCCTCAAGCGTTTCGTTCGTATCCGAGCCGGAACGGGTGGCAAGATCACCCAGCGTAACCATGCCGACCAGCTGATGATCGCGATTGATCACCGGCATGCGCCGGATCTGTGCATCGCCCATCCGGCGCAGCACTTCGTCCACGCTCTCATCTTCATAGCACCACAGTACCTCGTCCGTCATCACATCGGCGACACGCGTCCCGGACGGATCGTCCTGTTCCGCAACGGCGCGGATGGTGATGTCGCGGTCGGTGATCATGCCCATCAGGCGCTTGCCGTTGCATACCGGCAGCGCGCCGACGTCCCAGTCGCGCATCAGTTGCGCGGCATCCGCAATGCTGTCCTCCGGCCTGACAAGTGCCGCGTCAGGCGTCATTACTTCCGAAATCGTCTGCATGATGATTCTCCTCGTTTGCAATAGGGGCCCGGCGCGCCGTCGCCGCGCCGAGCAGTCGAATGACTTCCTCGTCCGTCGTCTGTTCAAAGTCCGCGTAGTACAGGCTGACCGCGCGGAAATCCGGCGGTGCAAGAAGACAGATGCCTTCGTCCGCCTCCTTGCGCAGTTCATCCAGTACCGTCGCCGGAGCGACCGGTACTGCAAACACCAACCGTTTCACGCCGGCACCGGCAAGGGCTTTCAATGCCGTCTTCAATGTGCCGCCGGTGGCGATGCCGTCGTCCACGACGAGGACCGTCCGTCCATGTACCGGAAACGGCGACCGCTCTCCGCAGTACAGGCGTCTGCGCCGTTCGATCTCCGCAAGTTGCCGGCGTTCTTCGTCGGCCAGGTATTGCGCCGACGGCTTCCAGTAATCCATGACATCCTGGTTCATCACCTTGCAAGGGGCGGCGCCGTCGACGATCGCCCCTAGGCCGAGTTCCGGGTAGCCCGGCACACCGATCTTGCGCACCAGCAGCACATCCAGCGGCGCGCCGAGAGACTGCGCGACCTCGTAGCCGACGGGAACGCCGCCGCGTGGAAGCGCGAGCACCAGCAGATGGGCGGAACGAAGATGCGCGACGGCCGCAGCCAGCTTCCGCCCGGCATCGCGACGGTCCGCAAAAGGGGAGTGACTGATGTCCATGTGGACCGGCCTGGGCAAGATGAATCCGGCGTCGGCGTGCGCCGGCGCGCAAGAACCCATGCAAGATGCCTGCCATTTTTTGCCGGAACCTTTTCCTGTTCAGGCGACCTATCGGGAAACCGACGACATCCAACCAACAAGGAGAACAACATGGCGGAAGACCCGGCAGGCAACGGCAAGGGCAATACCGACGACACGGTGAAACGGCAGCGTGCGATCCAGCGCGAGATCGACGATATTGATGCGCAAAAATCCGGCGGCAACGAAGGCAGCGGCGGCGCGGTGCAGGCCGGATTGCGGCCGCAGCCCGCGCCGCCGTTTCCCGAAATCCATTTGCAGAAGCCCGGGGTGGAGTCGGAACTCGACCCGCGCCCGCAATTCATGGCGCCCGATTACAAGGGCAGCGGCAAGCTGCAGGACATGGCCGCCATCGTCACCGGCGGCGATTCCGGCATCGGCCGCGCGGTCGCGGTGTTGTACGCGCGCGAAGGCGCGGACGTGGCGATCGTCTACCTGAACGAGCACGGCGATGCGGAAGAGACCAAGCGCTGCGTGGAGAAAGAAGGCAGGCGCTGCCTGCTGATTGCCGGGGACGTGCGCGACGCCGGGTTCTGCAACGACGCGGTGCGGCAGACCGTCGCGGCGTTCGGCCGGCTCGATGTGCTGGTCAACAATGCCGCCTTCCAGGAACATGCGATGGCGCTCGAAGACATCACCGACGAGCATTTCGACATGACGATACGCACCAACCTGTACGGGTATTTCCATATGGCGAGGGCAGCGTTGCCCGTGATGAAGTCCGGCGCATCGATCATTAATTCCGGCTCGGAAACCGGCATCTTCGGGCATGAAATGCTGCTCGACTATTCGGCAACCAAGGGCGCGATTCACGCATTCACCAAGGCGCTCGCCACCAATGTGGCATCGCGGGGCATCCGGGTGAACGCGGTGGCGCCGGGGCCGGTATGGACGCCGCTCAATCCCGCCGACCAGCCGGTGGACCAGGTG
The DNA here is from genome assembly GCF_035944575.1 of Noviherbaspirillum sp. GTDB lineage: Bacteria > Pseudomonadota > Gammaproteobacteria > Burkholderiales > Burkholderiaceae_D > Noviherbaspirillum. Next base: position 4,640 of record NZ_DASZBA010000198.1, on the reverse strand, counting down.
AAAACCTTCGGCCAGTCGACCGATATGAAGCGGCCGGCGCAGCCGGAGGAACTGTCGCCGGCATACGTTTTCCTGGCGTCGCCGGTATGCGCAAGCTACATCACCGGCATCGTGCTGCCGGTGATGGGCGGCGTGACCGGCAGCGCCTGAAGTTCGTTTGCAAATCCGGTGCGGCTTCATGGATGGACGGTATGCCGTCCGGATACTCTGGCTCGCCCGACTGGGCAATTGCGCTCTTCTGCCCGAACGCAACACCTTCACTGGGGTTTCAGGACAGGCTTCTAGCGTACGGCATCGATAACCAACATTAAGGAGGCACCATGAATACATCGACAAGCAGCATGGAAATGACCGACATGATGAGGCAGTGCATCGCCAACTGCCTGGAGTGTCACCGTGTCTGCACCGAGGCGGCGGCCCATGTTCTGCATGGCGGGCGCCTTCACGACGAAGCCAAGCACCTGGTCGCCCTGCTCGACTGCGCGCAGATCTGCATCGTGCATGCGGATTTCATGACGCGCCGTTCACCTCATCATGCGCACCTGGCGAAGGAGTGCGCGGAGATTTGCACCGCCTGCGCCGGCATGTGCGACGCTCACCCCGATACGGATGGCGAGATGAAGCTATGCGGCGAAGTATGCCGCCGCTGCGCCGCGAGCTGCGCGGAAATGTAGATAAGGACTTTGATACCCCAATGTATCCGGCTGTCCACCGGCGCCTTGCGGAAAAGCGCCGGTGTTTTCACGCGGTTATCGGCCCGATCGTCAGGCTGACCCTCAGGCCATACGTTTAGAGCGCATTATCATGCACCGAAGTACAGGCTGCTGGTGACGTCCGAGGATTGATATCCGGTGCCGGCATTGCCGACGCCGCCTCCCGTACCTGAACCGCTGGCGCCTTTCGAGCCAGAACTCATCGAAGCGGCGCCCATGCCGCCAGAACCCATCATCGACGAGCCGCCGCCCATGCTGGAACAACCGGTGAAAACAATCACTGCGGAAATGATCAATAGCTTTTTCATGTAAATCTCCATTCAAGTTAGTGTGCGGGCAAGTGTGCGCACGAAAGGGACGTCCATCGCCGTCCGCCGCCATCGTCAGGGATCGCGGAAACGCGGCGTGAAACGGCCGAAAAGGCAGTGGCGCGCCATCACGGCAACGCCACCGCCATGGCGGATGCATCGATGCCGCAATATGTCTGCGTCATGTTGCGTAGAGTTATATACGCGTCCTTGCCGGATCCGGTTTCAGAAGAATTTGAAAATATGGGGGTGGCGCGTGCGGAACGGCGATGCAATCGGTTCCGGCGCGGTGCAGACCGGGCTATTGATCGCCGCTGTCCATCGGCAGAAACAATTCCTCGATAGGAACGCGGATACCTGATCGCTGCTCCGAGCTATGCTGATGCCGAGTCCATAGTTCGATCATCCGCGCTGCTTCATTTTTGATGAATGCGTCCGGCACGGGCTCGGGTCGTGTGATGACCGGTGAGACGGCGCCGTAAGGTTCGTCGTTGATGGCGTTTTGTTCGCTTTGCGGAATGATCGACAAAGCCTGAAAAGTTTGCATGACTGCCTCCGTAGAGAGGCAGTATAGCGAGCCTGTTTTCGCGGGCAAGGGAAATGTCAGCAATCGTACATATATTGTGTATCGGCTTGTATCGCTTTCCCGAACGACATGTTCTATCGATTTTGGACAGGACAAAATGACGCGAAAGATGCTACTGGGTATCGGGCTGAGGCACTTCGACCGGCGAGGGATCGGGAACGATTTCAGGACCTTGCGGGCCTGACGGCGCGATCGGATCCACGGGAACGTCAATTTCCGGTTGCGGCCGGTAGGAAGGAACGATCTCGGGTTCCGGATTGGGGATGGATGGAATTTCCTGCGGGGTGTGCTGTTGATTCATGTGGTATGTCCTCCTGTGAACAGGTTCGATTCCGATTTGCATCGTAAGTTGCGGCGCATGCCGGGTGCGATGTGAAAGCGACCGCATCCTTGATATATGCAGGTAGTGGCTCGGCACATAGGATGGCCGGCCCCGGATAAAGGAGGCGCAGCAGCCGGCAGCACAAACTACCGGAGCGGGAGTAAGAATTTCAGCCTTGCGGCACTGCGATGTAAAAACGGCCTGAGCGGCCTTGCGTCCCGGAGAAGGTTGGCGGGAATTTGTTCTATGCGAAAAAGGTCTGGCCGACACCGCGGCCAGATCCGTTCAAGCGCATGGCCTTAGTGCGGCTTGCGCGACATCCTGCTGCTCAGGTACAGCGAGTACAACGCCGACAGACCGACAGCGATGTAAATAATGCGTGACAGCCCGGTCATCTCGCCGAACAGGGTCGCCACCAGATCGAAATTGAATAAGCCGACCAGGCCCCAGTTGATGCCGCCAATGGCCAGCAGCAGCATAGGAATCCAGTCCGCTGCGGTCATCCGCTTGGCGGTGATGACAGCGTTGGCGCCGCCATGATGCCCACTCGCGCGGCGGTCGGGGATGTGGCGTCGTTCTGACATGTTGGGATTCATTGTTGCCATGAAAAACTCCTTGCAATATAGATACAGACAAACTTCAAATACACAATGATGGCAAGCGATGTTTTCATGCCGCCAACATGTGAACCGGGAGTCTCGCCTCATGCAAGCTCCATGCCGATCATGCGCATGCCGGGATCAGCAGCACCGGCAATGTTTCCCATACGATTGCGATTGCCGCGACCATCCCGAGCATGATGGTCATGCTGCCGATAAAGGAATGTTTTTCGGCTTGCATGGTATTGACGCATGTCGGCGGCAAGCGGTTCCGTCCGTCCGCCGCCACTGCCGCAATGCCGGCGATGGCTCCCAGCGCAAGTACATTGCCGGCGTGCTGCCGAACATGCCGCAGCACATGGTGGAGTGGTTGCGGCATCCGACCACGATGGACCCGCTGTCGGCGATGCCCGATCCCGGTGTGACAGAAAAGGATGCGAGGGATATTGCCGCGTAACTTTCGACCTTAAAGGAAATCGACTAAGGCCGCCTTGCCTGTTTGCATGCAGATACCCGCACTTTGCGTACATGCAAGCGGCCGTGGAGCACCTGATACGACACAATTTCTGCATCCATCCGGACGCCTTTCGCGTACAAGTCATGACCTCCTTGTGCGCGGACGGTTTCCCGCATAACCCGTAAGGTTTTGCCACCGCAAGCGACCAAGGACCAGCAGGAATATCATGCACATTACGCTGCATGTGAGTCCTTATATGCCAACAGGAGTTCAGCATGAATCGTCGCCTCTTTCTCGCCGGTGCATCGGGTTTGCTCGCCGCCGGCTACCTGCCATCACTGATTCCCGCCATTGCAAAGGAGAATACCGCCGTGACACCGCTTGCGAAACCTCATTCCGAATGGAAAGCATTGCTGCCGGCGGCCAGCTACAGCGTGCTGTTCGAGGAATCGACAGAACGTGCCGGAACCAGTCCGCTCAACAATGAAAAACGTGCCGGCACCTATGTCTGCGCCGCCTGCTATCTGCCCCTTTTCGACAGTGCAACCAAATTCGAAAGCGGCACCGGCTGGCCGAGCTTCTTCGACTACCTGCCTGCTTCCCTAGCAATGAAGAAGGACTTCAAGCTCATCTGGCCCCGCACCGAATATCACTGCGCCCGCTGCGGCGGGCATCAGGGGCATGTCTTCAACGACGGTCCCAAGCCGACCGGCCTGCGCTACTGCAATAACGGTGTCGCGCTGCGCTTTGTCCCGAAGGACGAAAAACTGCCGGAGCTGCGGACATGATGAAATCGATTACGCTCATTTGCGGCCTGCTGCTGTTCGGCGCGCAGGCATCCGCGCAATCACGGGCGCCTGAGCAGGCATCCGGCGCCAGCATCGCGATCTTCGCCGGCGGCTGCTTCTGGTGCACCGAAGCGGATTTCGAAAAGCTGCCGGGCGTGGTGAAGGCGGAGTCCGGCTACATCAACGGCCGCGTCGAAAACCCGAGCTATGAACAGGTCAGCGCCGGCAATACCGGCCATACCGAAGCGGTACGCGTGACATACGATCCGGCCAGGGTCAGCTATCCGCAACTGGTGGAGTACTTCTGGAAAACGATCGACCCGACGGTCAAGGACCGGCAGTTCTGCGACATCGGCAATCAGTACCGCAGCGGCATTTACTACCTCGGCGATGCGCAGCGTGTCACCGCCGAAGCCAGCAAAACCGCATTGCAGAAATCCGGGCGCCTGTCACAGATCCATACCGAGATCGAACCGGCCGGCCGCTTCTATCCGGCGGAGGAATATCACCAGGACTACTACAAGAAAAATCCGATCCGCTACAAGTTCTATCGCACGAGCTGCGGGCGCGATGCGCGGCTGGCGGAGGTGTGGAAGAGCGGGTGATGGATGGTAGCCGCTTGGCAGGATATCCGATCCGGTTGCGATAATGTACAGAGGCAGCGGCGGTTGAATTTTGCCGTGGTGGCGTTGCGGGACGAGAGGAACTTGCATTTCATGCCAACTGTGGCTGCCACTTGCCGGGCGGCCTGGGTGGGGAGGGGGTAATCCTTTCATGGAAGGCGGGAATGCGGGGTGACGAGGTGTCTTCGGTAATGCAGTACTTCGGTAATGCAGTAGCCTGTCGTTCCCGCGCAGGCGGGAAACT